>DASUYI010000366.1:0-7298 GCA_036377475.1 Steroidobacteraceae bacterium
AAGCGGCGCTCGAACTCCTTGTGCTGCTCGGCGAGGCGCTTCTTCGCGCCCTCGAGCGCGGCCGAAGGGGGCTCGTCGCGCATGCGGATCTCGAACCACTCGTCGTGCGGCAGCTCGTCGAGGAACTCCGCGGTCACGGCCGAGCCCGCCTTCAGGCGGCGCGGGCCGCCGGCGGCTGTGCCGCCGAGCAGCGCGGCGCGCAGCCGGGCGAACAGGTCGTCCTCGAGGATGCGGCGCTGGTCGTTCAGGTCCTTGCGGACCTTCTCGATCTCGGACTTCTGGATCGCAAGGGCGCGGCTGTCCTTCTCGACGCCGTCACGCGTGAAGACGCGCACGTCGATCACGGTGCCGTCCATGCCCGGCGGGACGCGCAGGGACGTGTCCTTCACGTCCGAGGCCTTCTCGCCGAAGATCGCGCGCAGCAGCTTCTCCTCCGGCGTCAGCTGGGTCTCGCCCTTCGGCGTGACCTTGCCGACCAGGATGTCGCCGGCCTTGACCTCGGCGCCGATGAACACGATGCCCGCCTCGTCGAGCTTGGCGAGCGCGGTGTCGCCGACGTTCGGGATGTCGGCCGTGATCTCCTCGGGCCCGAGCTTGGTGTCGCGGGCGACGCAGGTCAGCTCCTCGATGTGGATCGTCGTGAAGCGATCTTCCTGCACGACCCGCTCGGATATCAGGATCGAGTCCTCGAAGTTGTAGCCGTTCCACGACATGAACGCGACGAGCAGGTTCTGCCCGAGCGCGAGCTCGCCGAGGTGCGTGGACGGGCCGTCGGCCAGCACGTCACCCCGCGCGATCGAGTCGCCCACGCGCACCAGCGGCTGCTGGTTGATGCAGGTGTTCTGGTTCGAGCGCGTGTACTTGGTCAGGTTGTAGATGTCGACGCCGGCCTCGCCCGCGGTCGTCTCAGCGTCGTTGACGCGGACCACGATGCGCGAGGCGTCGACCGAGTCGACCATGCCGCCGCGGCGCGCGATCACGGTGACGCCCGAGTCGATCGCGACGGGGCGCTCCATGCCGGTGCCCACGAGCGGCGTCTCGGAGCGCAGCGTCGGGACGGCCTGGCGCTGCATGTTGGAGCCCATCAGCGCGCGGTTCGCGTCGTCGTGCTCGAGGAACGGGATCAGCGAGGCCGCCACCGAGACGATCTGCTTCGGCGACACGTCCATGAACTGGATCTTGTCCGGCGTCGAGAACATGAACTCGTTCTGGTACCGGCTCGAGACCAGGTCGTCGGTGAACGTGCCCTTCGTGTCGAGCGTGGCGTTGGCCTGCGCGATCACGTACTGGGCTTCGTCGATCGCCGACAGGAAGACGATGTCGTCGGTGACGCGGCCGCCGGCGACCTTGCGGTACGGCGTCTCGAGGAAGCCGTAGTCGTTGGTGCGCGCGTAGACCGACAGCGAGTTGATCAGGCCGATGTTCGGGCCTTCCGGCGTCTCGATCGGGCACACGCGGCCGTAGTGGGTCGGGTGCACGTCGCGGACCTCGAAGCCCGCGCGCTCGCGCGTGAGGCCGCCCGGGCCGAGTGCGGAGACGCGACGCTTGTGCGTGACCTCGGACAGCGGGTTGTTCTGGTCCATGAACTGCGAGAGCTGCGAGGAGCCGAAGAACTCCTTCACCGCGGCCGCGACCGGCTTCGCGTTGATCATGTCCTGCGGCATCAGGCCCTCGCTCTCGGCGATCGTCAGGCGCTCCTTGACGGCGCGCTCGACGCGCACGAGGCCGACGCGGAACGCGTTCTCGGCCATCTCGCCGACCGAGCGCACGCGACGGTTGCCGAGGTGGTCGATGTCGTCGACCGTGCCGTTGCCGTTGCGGATGTCGATCAGCGTGCGCAGCACGTCGATGATGTCGGAGCTCTCGCCGTTGCGCTCGATCAGGCCCTTGGCGAATTCGTCGCCACGGCGCTGGAAGTGCAGGACGTCGTAGAGGATGCCGGCACCCTTGACTTCCTCGCGACCGACGCGACGGTTGAACTTCATCCGGCCCACGGCCGAGAGGTCGTAGCGCTCGGGGTTGAAGAACAGGTTCTGGAACAGGTTCTCGGCCGCGTCGCGCGTCGGCGGCTCGCCCGGGCGCATCATGCGGTAGATCTCGACCAGCGCCTCCATCCGGTTCTTGGTCGGGTCGATGCGCAGCGTGTCGGAAATGAACGGGCCGCGGTCGAGGTCGTTCACGTACAGCACGCGGATCTCGGCGATGCCGGCCTGGATCAGCTTCTGCACGGTCGCGGCCGCGAGGACCTCGTTGGCCTTGGCGAGGATCTCGCCGGTCTCGGTGTTGACGACGTCGTGCGCGAGGATCTTGCCGACGAGGTAGTCGGTCGGGACCGCCAGCCGGTCGATGGCCGCGTCCTCGAGCTGGCGCACGTGGCGCGCGGTGATGCGGCGGCCTTCCTCGACGATGACCTTGCCGTTCGCCTTGATCTCGAACGTCGCGGTCTCGCCGCGCAGGCGCGCCGGCACGAGCGCGAGCTCGATGCCGTTCGCCGCGAGGTAATAGGTGTTCTTCTCGAAGAACAGGTCGAGCATCTGCTCGTCGCTGTAGCCGAGCGCACGGAGCAGGATCGTGACCGCGAGCTTGCGGCGACGATCGATGCGGGCATACACGCAGTCCTTGGCGTCGAACTCGAAGTCGAGCCAGGAACCCCGGTAGGGGATCACGCGCGCGTTGAAGAGCAGCTTGCCCGAGCTGTGCGTCTTGCCGCGGTCGTGGTCGAAGAACACGCCCGGGCTGCGGTGCAGCTGCGAGACGATGACCCGCTCGGTGCCGTTCACGACGAACGTGCCGTTGTCGGTCATCAGCGGCAGTTCGCCGAGGTAGACCTCCTGCTCGCGGATGTCCTTGACCGGCTTCTTCGCGCCCGGCGCTTCCTTGTCCAACACCACCAGGCGCACCTTGACGCGCAGCGGCGCCGCGTAGGTGAGGCCGCGGAGCTGGCACTCCTTGACGTCGAACACCGGCTCGCCGAGCCGGTAGCTCACGTACTCGAGCAGCGCGTTGCCGGAGTAGCTGACGATCGGGAACACGCTGCGGAACGCGGCGTGCAGGCCGATCTCGTCACGCCTGTCCTCGGCCGTGTCGGCCTGCAGGAACTTGCGGTACGAATCCAGCTGGATGGCGAGCAGGTACGGCACCTCGAGGATGCTCGAACGCTTGCCGAAATCCTTGCGGATGCGCTTTTTCTCGGTGAAGGAATAAGCCATTGCGATCACCCTCTCGAGGCCGCCGACGACGACGCCTGAGCGCGACGGAAACTACGGAACGAAAAAACGACAAACAGGGGCCGCCGGGCAGTGGAGGACTTCCACCGCCCGGGACCCCGTGCAACGGGCGAGGGCCCGCGCATCGCGGTTACTTGATCTCCGCGGCAGCGCCGGCCTCTTCGAGCTTCTTCTTGATCGCGTCCGCGTCGGCCTTCGGAATGCCGTCCTTGACCTGCGAGGGCACGCCCTCGACCAGGTCCTTGGCTTCCTTGAGCCCCAGGCCCGTGATCTCGCGGATGACCTTGATCACGCCGACCTTGTTCGCGCCGAAGCTCGTCATGGTGACGGTGAACTCGGTCTTCTCCTCGGCAGCCGGGGCGGCCGCAGCAGCCGCGCCGCCGCCGACCGCGGCGACGGCCACCGGGGCAGCCGCCGTCACGCCGAACTTGTCTTCCATCATCTTGACGAGGTCGACGATCTCCATGACGGTCATGTTGGAGATTGCGTCGAGGATGTCTTCCTTGCTGGCAGCCATTGTCGTAGCTCCTGAAAAAAGTGTTTGCCTGAATACCCTTGAATCAACGATTGCGGCCGCTCGTTACGCAGCCGCGCCCTGCTTCTGGTCCTTGACCGCGGCGATCGTGCGCACGAGCTTCGCGTGAGGCTCGGCGAGCGTGCGAACGAACTTGCCGATCGGGGCCTTGATGACACCGAGCAGCTGCGCCAGAGCCTGGTCCCGCGTGGGAAGGCTCGCGACGCGTTCGAGGTCGCTGCCCGGCAGCACCTGGCCTCCCAGCGACACCAGCGTCGGGACGAGCTTGTCGTTGTCCCTAGCGAATGCCTTGATCAGCCGTGCGGCCGCGCCCGGGTCGTCCTGCGAGAAGGCGAGGATCAGCGGGCCCTTGAGCTTCTCGCCGACGCACTCGAACTGAGTGCCGGCGACGGCTCGACGGGCCAGCGTGTTCTTCACCACGCGCATGTAGACGCGGTTGGCTCGGGCCTTGGCGCGCAGCTCGGTGAGCTTCGCGACCGTCAGCCCCCGGTACTCCGCGGCCACGACGGACTGCGCGGTCTGCGCAACCGTGGCGACCTCGGCGACCAGCGCCTTCTTGTCGTCAAATCTAAGCGCCATTGAGTCCTCCTGGCCTGAAGATCGATCGAACATCCGAACGCCCGTCCGTAGGCGTTCGCCCTTCTCTAGAAGGCGGACCTTCGGCAGTGAGACACTGACTCGGGTACCACCATCTGCGCAGGCTTCGCGCGATTAAGGGAGACGCCTTGCGACTCTCCCGCCTGCGGTCTTCGATGATGACCGGCCCTCGCCTTGCGCCACTCGCGTGGCGCTTCGGCCCTGGGCCGGCCCTGCATCAAATCGTCAAAAAAAATCCGTTCAGTGCGCGGCGGTCGCGAGCGTCGCCTGGTCCACCGGCACGCCGGGGCCCATCGTCGACGACAGCGACACGCGCTTGAGGTACACGCCCTTCGACGCAGCCGGCTTGGCCTTCTGCAGGTCGTTGAGCAGGGCGTGCAGGTTGTCCTTGAGCTTCTCCGGCGCAAAGCTCGCCTTGCCGATCGTGCAATGGATCACGCCCGCCTTGTCGGTGCGGAAACGGACCTGGCCGGCCTTGGCGTTGCGCACGGCGCCCGCGACGTCCGGCGTCACGGTGCCGACCTTCGGGTTCGGCATCAGGCCGCGCGGGCCGAGGATCTGGCCGAGCTGGCCGACGACGCGCATCGCGTCGGGGCTCGCGATCACGACGTCGAAGTTGAGCTCGCCCGCCTTGACCTGCGCGGCGAGGTCGTCCATGCCGACGATGTCGGCACCGGCCTCACGCGCGGCCTCGACGTTCTTGCCCTGCGTGAACACGGCGACGCGGACGCTTTTGCCCGTGCCGTGCGGCAGCACGGTCGAGCCGCGAACCTGCTGGTCCGACTTCGACGCGTCCACGCCGAGGTTCACGGCGACGTCGACGGCTTCGTCGAACTTCGCGTTCGCGAACTGCTTGACGATGGCGAGCGCCTCGTCGATCGGATACGTCTTGCCCGGGACGATCTTCTCGGCCCACGGCTTCATGCGCTTGACGACGGCCATGATCAGACCTCCACGCCTTCGACGTCGACACCCATGCTGCGGGCGCTGCCCGCAATCGTCCGCACGGCCGCTTCGAGGTCCGCGGCGGTGAGGTCGGGGGTCTTGGTCTTCGCGATTTCCTCGAGCTGCTTGCGCGTGATCCTGCCGACCTTGGCCGTGTTCGGCGTGCCGCTGCCCTTCTCGATGCCGATCGCCTTGCGGATCAGCACCGACGCCGGCGGCGTCTTCATCACGAACGTGAAGCTGCGGTCGCTGTAGACCGTGATCACCACGGGAATCGGCAGGCCCTTCTCGACCTGCTGGGTCTGCGCGTTGAACTGCTTGCAGAACTCCATGATGTTCACGCCCTGCTGGCCGAGCGCCGGTCCGATCGGCGGGCTCGGGTTCGCCTGGCCTGCAGGCACCTGCAGCTTGACGTAGCCGTTTACTTTCTTTGCCATCTCTCTCTACCTCTGTGGGTCCAAGCGCTCGCTTGCGGCGAGCTCCCCGTTGAAGAAAGCGGTTAGTGACTAGCGGATAGCGGTTAGCAGGAAAGACCCTTACCGCCGCCGCTCTTAACTAACCGCTATCCGCTATCCGCTTCCTCGTCAGGCCTTTTCGACCTGGCTGAATTCCAGCTCCACGGGCGTCGAGCGCCCGAGGATCTGCACCGCCACCTGCATGCGGCTCTTTTCGTAGTTCACCGACTCGACGACGCCGTTGAAGTCGTTGAACGGGCCGTCGGTCACGCGGACCACCTCGCCCGGTTCGAACAGCACCTTCGGACGCGGCTTCTCGGCGCCTTCCTCGACGCGACGCAGGATCGCGTTGGCCTCGCGCTCGGTGATCGGCGCGGGACGCTCCGGCGTGCCGCCGATGAAGCCGAGCACCTTCGCGGTCTCGCGCACGAGGTGCCAGGTGTCCTCGTTCATCTCCATCTGCACGAGCACGTAGCCCGGGAAGAATTTGCGCTCGCTCTTGCGGCGCTGCCCGTCCCGCATCTCGACGACTTCCTCGGTCGGCACGAGGATTTCGCCGAACTTGTCGTCGAGCGAGTGGAGCTTGATGCGCTCCTTCAGGCTCTGCGCGACCTTGTGCTCGAAGTTCGAGTAGGCGTGAACGACATACCAACGCAGCGCCACGGCATCAGCCTCCGGTCAGGGCGCGCGTCAGGGCGCCGAGGATCCAGTCGAGGACCCAGAAGAACACGGCCATCACCAGGATCGCGACGAACACCACGAGCGTCGTCTGCAGCGATTCCTGGCGCGTCGGCCACACGACCTTGCGGAGCTCGATGCGCGAGCCCTGCACGAACTGCCAGAACGTGCGGCCCTGTGCGGACTGCAGCGCGACGAAAAAGCCCGCCCCGAGCGTGGCGAGCACGATCGCCCAGCGCACCGCGAGCGGATACGTACCGAGCAGGTAGAACGCCGCAATGCCCCCGACGAGGATCGCGATCGCCGCGAGGAGCTTGACGGTGTCGAGCGCGCCCGGGCCGCTGCTGGTTTGTGCCTGATCGGTCATTCGCTTTCTGCCGCTACCACGCGGGGTCCGTGTCGCCTCTGTGCTGCCGCGCCGCTCGCGCATTGCGGCCGTCGTTGCCGTCTTCGACTGGCAGGCCAGGAGGGAATCGAACCCCCAACCTGCGGTTTTGGAGACCGCCGCTCTGCCAATTGAGCTACTGGCCTGCGCTTGCGAAAACGACGATGCAGGAGGCTCCGGGACCCTCTCCGAAATTGAGTGTCTAGTGGTTAGTGTCTAGTGGTCAGTGAGGAAGCCGGCGCAACGCGCCTCTGACTATCCCCTGTCCCCTATCCCCTAACCCCTCGGTTGGTTGATCGGTTACTTCAGGATCTTCGAGACGACGCCGGCGCCGACGGCGCGGCCGCCCTCGCGGATCGCAAAGCGCAGCCCCTCCTCCATCGCGATCGGGCTGATCAGCTCGATCGTCATCTTGATGTTGTCGCCCGGCATCACCATCTCGACGCCCTCCGGCAACTCCACCGACCCCGTCACGT
>DASUYI010000367.1:0-5663 GCA_036377475.1 Steroidobacteraceae bacterium
AGCGAGGGCGCCGCCGTTCAGCAGGGAGCCGCGAATGATACCGGAGCGGGTGTTGTGCAGCCAGCGCAGGGCAGCGTAACCCCCTGCCGCCACTCTACTTTTCGCGAGTGCCGGGGTCGCTCGGCGGCGTATAGACCGGGAACGGGAACTGCGCCACGTTCGAACCCGACCCCTCCGATACCTTGCCCACGCCCGACTTCCGCACTTCGTCGATGCGGATGACCGAGTGCAGCGGCAGGTAGGTCCGTTTCACGCCGGCGAACTCGGTCTGGATCTTCTCCTCGGACGGGTCGACCACGAGCGTGGTCTTCTCGCCGAAGATCAGTTCCTCGACCTCGATGAAACCGAACATCTGGCCATGGCCGACCTTGCGGGCGTAGATCTCGAAGACCTTGCCCTGGTTGTGGAAAATGACCTTGAAAATGTGACTGGCAGCCATTCGGCCGGCACGCTTGCGTGATAGGGTCGTCACATATTACAAGGGACGCGTAGCAGCGTCAGCCGCAACGGGCACCTGTGGACCGGCGGGAGCCGGCGGAACGACACGCGCCGACAACCGACAACGATGGCACTCAAGCTGCGCGTCATCAGCGAGCATTATCGCGAGCTCGGCGAGAATCGTTCGCGCGTGTTTGGCGTGAACGGCGGCACCGTCGGTCGCGCGCCCGACAACGACTGGGTCCTGCCCGACCCGCGCCGCGTCGTCTCGGGCCATCACTGCGTGCTGCAGTACCACGGCGGCAAGTTCTGGCTCAACGACATCAGCACCAACGGCGTCTACGTCAACGACGCTGACGATCCGGTGTCCACCGCCGGCGGACGCGTCGAACTGCACGACGGCGATCGATTGCGCATCGGCGAGTACGACATCGTCGTCTCGGTCGACCAGCGCATCGACTTCCTGCCCGCCGCGTCGGATGAACACTCCGCGGCCAAGCACCTCGATGCCGGTATCGGGCACAGCCTGGACCTCGACAGCCTGCTCGAGCCGCGCGAGGCGGAGGAGTCGGGCTCGCTGCCGATGCACAACGCGTTCGGCGTGAAAGTCGACTCGGAGGCGCGCGCGGCGTTGCTCGAGGCACTGCGGAAGTCCGCCTCCGAGGAATCCGTGCTCGCCGGCGCGGCGTCCGGGCGCCCCGATTCGGTCGTGCCAAAGTTCGCGCCCACCGCGACGCAACGGATCACGCCACGAGCGGCGCCGGCGCCAGCACAGGCCGCGACCGCGAGCGCGCCGGCCGCGGCGACGCCGGCCACGCCGGAATGGGCGCTGCGCACGCGACAGATCACGCGCGAGGAACTGGCCGAAGCGCTGGCGCGCCGCCAGAGCCGCGCCGACGCGCGTGAACGCTCGGTGCCGTTCTACCAGCAGGCGAGCACGTGGGCCGACCTGCGCTCCGCCGTGCAGGCGTTCTGCCGCGGTGCAGGCATCGACGCGAATTCGCTGACGCCGGAGGCGCAGGCCATGTTGCCGCTGGTCGCCGGGCAGTTGCTGCGCGAGGCCGTCGTCGGCCTCAACGACATCGCCGTCACCCGGGCGAGCGGTCCGGCCGGCGCGAAGGTGACGCCAGTGCCGGCGCCCCCGGGCGGCAGCAGCAATCCGCTGCGCACGTCGTCGAGCGTGGAGCAGGCGATCCAGCGCCTGTTCGAGTCGCACAATCGCCTCTACGCGGGTCCCGTCGAGTCGCTGCGCGACGTGCTGCAGGAGATCAAGGAGCACGAGGCGGCGCTCGCGACAGGCATGCGCGCCGGGCTCGCCGCGGTGCTGGAGCAGCTTTCGCCGAGCAACGTCGCAGACCAGTTCGAGCAGGGCCGCGCCCGCATGCTGGCGCCCGGCCAGGATCCGCGGCCGAAGTACTGGGAGTTCTACGCGGATTTCTACCGCGTGCTCAAGCAGCAGGCGGGCGGCGAGGAATTGCCGCGTCCGTTCATCGAGGCGTTCGGCCAGGAATACGCGCGCGCCCGCGCGCAGCTGCGCACCCGGCGCTCCTGATTTCAGCTTCGTCGATCAACCTGTTTTCGCGGGCCGCCGCGTCGCCGGCTTTAATCCCCGCGTGACACGGCCGGTCGGACTGCGCATCGCCGGGCTCTTCCGCTTTTTGCTCGCAGCTTTCTTCTTCGTGGCGCCGCGCGCCGGCTCGTCGGGCCACTCGCCCGGCGACTGTCCGAGCAACCGCATCAGGCTCCGGGCATCCGCCGGCGCGCGCAGCTTGACGTCGGTGTTGTCGAAGTAGCAGTAGACGTCGCGTCCCCCGCGTGCGCGCGGTGCCACCTTCGCGATCCGCACGGCGCCGGGCGGCAACGATCGCGGCTCCCCGCCTTCGTGCCAGGCGCGCGCGCGTTCTGCCCAGCGCTCGAGCGCCGCCGGCCGGTACCCGCTGCGATAGAGTTCCTTGTCGCCGTGCAGGCGCAGGTACATGAAATCCGCCGTCACGTCGCGTGGCATCGGCCACTTGCGGGCGGTCTCGGCGATCACGAGCGCGACGTTGTGGGCGCGCAGCATCGCGACGAATCGCGCGTCGAGGAAGCTCTCGTGCCGGATCTCGATGGCATGTCGCAGCGGTCGCGTCCGGTCGATCTCGAGATCGCTGCGCCCGCGCATCAATCGGGCGTCGCAACCGCGGGCGAACGCAAGGGCCGCTGCCGTGTTCGTCGGCAGCAGCGCGAGGAAGGCCGCAAAGCGTTCCGGGTCGAACCGCATCTGCGGCGGAAACTGCCAGAGGATCGGGCCGAGCTTCTCGTTCAGGGCGAGCACGCCCGAGGCCAGGAAGTTCGCGAGCGGCTGCTCGACGTCTCGCAACTTGCGCATGTGCGTCAGGTAGCGGGGCCCCTTGACCGTGAACACGAAGTCCGGTGGCGTCTCGGCGTACCACTGGCGCCAGCTCTGCGGACGCTGCAACGAATAGAACGACCCGTTGATCTCGAGCGTGCGAAAGACGGTCGCGGCATAGCGCAGTTCGAGCCGTTGCTGCAGTCCGGCCGGGTAGAACACGCCGCGCCAGGGCCCGTAGCGCCAGCCCGAGACGCCGATCCGGACCTGTGGTGTGGTCATGCGGGCATCCTTGCCGCGCTGGCGTCGAGGGGTCGAGCGTCAGCCCGACGGCGGTGGCGGCTGGTGCGGCTCGTTGATCGACAGGTCGAGCGCGGTCAGCGACTGCAACAACTCGCGCACGAACACGAACATCGCGAACACGAGGCACAGCAGCGCCGTCACGAAGAGCACGGCGCAGGTGACGGTCACGTTCCATTCGAGCAGCAGCCCGAGGAACAGCAATGTGATCAGCAGGCCGCACACGGCGACCGACGAGGCGCTCAGGGCGAGCGCCAGCCGGATGAGCCGCGCGCGGTGGCCGAGGATCCGCAGCTGGTGTTCGAGGGCATCGCGCTGCTCGGCTGCGACGAGGTTGCGTTCGGCCGCCACGATGCGTGTCCGGTCGACGATTCGACCGAGGCGATTGCTCAACGTCAACAGCAACAGCCCGACGCCGGAAATCAGCACCACGGGCGCGATCGCGGCCTGGATCACCTGCAGGACGTGTTCCGGGCCGAAGGCTCTCAAGGGCATGGCGCACTATAGCGTGCGCGCGACGTGGCTCCGCCGTGCAGCCGTACGGAATGACCGTAGGCGAGGCTGAAAAGTCCGACGCGGATGGATGACCGGCGTTCACGGCCGGGTCGCGCGGGCGCAACTCGTGCCTCAGGCGTGGTCACCAAAGAAAAACGCCCCGCGCGGGGCGTGTCTTCACAGTATGTGGCGGAGAGGGTGGGATTCGAACCCACGTGGGGCGATTATGCCCCCATCCGATTTCGAGTCGGCGCCGTTATGACCGCTTCGGTACCTCTCCGTAGAGGGCCGCGCATTCTATAGCAGCACGGTGCCCAGCACCACCTGCGCACGGAGCCGTAGCCGAAGGCACAATGCGCGGCGGCCGGCTCCACGCATGAAAGTCCTCCTGGCACTGATCACGACCCTGTTGCTGGCCACCTGCCGCCAGCCGCCGTCGCTGCTGCAGCAGATTCTCGAGCAGGGCGAGCTGCGCGTGGTCACCCGCAACAGCCCCGACGCGTACTACCTCGGGAGCCAGGGGCCGGAAGGACCCGCCTACGACCTGGCCAGCAGCTTCGCCGAGCATCTCGGCGTGCCGCTGCGGCTCTACACGGTCCGCACGCGCGAAGCGGCCATCGACGAGGTGGCCGCCGGACGGGCGCACCTCGCGGCGGCCGGGCTCTCGACCGGAGTGGTGCTGCCGCGGGGCACCCAGTTCGGACCGGGCTACCAACGCGTCCGCGAGCACCTCGTGTACCGGCGTCGCACGGCCCGACCCGCCAACATCGTGCAGGCGGCGCGGGGCCAGATCGAAGTGGCCGTCGGCAGCGCTCACCTGCGCACGCTCGAGGACCTGCGCCTCGGCCACCCCGAGCTCGCGTGGGTCGAGCGCGAGGAAACCGACACCGAGGAAATCCTGGCGGAGGTTTCGCAGGGCGCCGTGCAGTTCACGCTCGCGACCTCCACCGAGTTCGCCTTGAACCGCTCGGTCCATCCCGAGCTCGCGATCGCGCTCGACCTTTCGCCGGAGCGCGCGCTCGCGTGGGTCGTCGGCACGGCGGGGCACGACTCGAGCCTGCTCGACCGCGTCAACGCCTACTTCGCGCTCGCGCGGCGCGACGGCACGATCGCCGCCTTGCTCGACCGCTACTACGGCAAGGACGAGCGGTTCGATTACCTGCTGTCGCGCAATTTCATGGCGCACCTGAACTCGCGACTGCCGCGGTACCTGACATGGTTCCAGGAAGCGGCGCAGCAGCACGGGCTCGACTGGCGCCTGCTCGCGGCGATGGGGTACCAGGAATCGAAGTGGGACCCGCAAGCCGTCTCTTTCGCAGGCGCACGTGGCCTGATGCAGATGACCGACGAGACGGCGGTTCGCGTTCGGGCGGGTAATCGCCACGACCCGCGTTCGAGCATCTTTGCCGGCGCGAAGTACCTCGCCCTGCTGCAACGGACGATGCCACGCCGCATCCCCGAACCCGACCGGACCTGGTTCGCGGTCGCGGCTTACAACGTCGGCCTCGGTCATCTCGAGGATGCGCGCGTTCTCGCCCAGTCTCACGGCCGCAACCGTGACAGCTGGGCTGAGGTGCGCACGTTCCTGCCCCTGCTGAGCCAGGAACGCTGGTACACGCGCACCAAGCGCGGGTACGCGCGCGGGTGGGAGCCCGTGCGCTATGTCGACAACGTGCAGGCCTACCTCAACATCCTGCAGGTTGCGGGCATGTCCGCTAACGCGCGGGGCGCACCGCCGGACCCCGAACTGGAGGCGGGTCCGCAGCCGCGGTGAAGCCTCCGGTCAGCCGCGGCGCGCGACGAAGAAATCGCGCAGCAGCGCACCGCACTCGTCGGCCAGCACGCCGGGCACGACCTCCAGCCGATGGTTGAGGGCGGGATTCTGCGCGACGTTGAAGACGCTGCCAGCCGCCCCGGCGCGCGGGTCGGTTGCGGCGTACACGAGGCGCTCGACGCGCGCATGCACCATTGCGCCCGCACACATCGCGCAGGGCTCGAGCGTCACGTAGAGCGTCGTGCCCGTCAGCCGGTAGTTGTCGATGCGCGCCGCGGCTGCACGCAGCGCCACCATCTCGGCATGCGCCGTCGGATCGTGGGTCGA
>DASUYI010000368.1:0-10628 GCA_036377475.1 Steroidobacteraceae bacterium
GGAATTCGAGGCATTGTTCGAGGAGCCGCTCGCGACTCGAGGCGGCCGCGAGTGCCGTCACCGCGAACCGGTCCCGATGGCGGGCCAGCACGTCGAGCGTGTTGACGCCGACACTGCCGGTGCTGCCCAGCACCGCGACGCGTCTCACGGCTGCAGCCCCAGCGCCAGCAGTCCGAGCAGGAACGTGGGAGCGGCCGCGGTCAGGCTGTCGATGCGGTCGAGCACGCCGCCGTGGCCGGGCAGCAGCGAGCCGCTGTCCTTGAGGCCGACGTGCCGCTTGAACATGCTCTCGGTCAGGTCGCCGACCACGGACACGAGCGCGACGAGCTCACAGAGAAACAGCCACGGCCAGAGTGGCACGTCGAACAGCAGCGCGCCGGCCACGCCGACGGCCGCGGCCGAGAGCATGCCCGCGGCGAAGCCTTCCCAGGTCTTGCCGGGGCTCACGTGCGGCGCGAGCTTGCGGCGACCGTAGGTGCGGCCGCCGAAGTAGGCGCCCACGTCGGCCGCGGCGATCAGCACCAGCAAATAGAGCAGCAGCACCTGGCCGTTGGGCCGCAGCGCCACCAGGTGCGCGAGGCCGAGGCCGGCCGGCACCAGCACCAGGAAACCGACCACGCCAGCCGCCAGGGGACCGCCCGCCTGCGCGCGAACCGCCAGCCATACGAACGCGACGAACCACCAGAGCGCGGCCGCTCGCAGCAGGAGTTCGAGCCACGCCGGATCCCGTGCAAGCGCCTCGGCGGCCGACAGCACCAGCACGATGCCGGCGGCGTAGCCGAGGCGTGCGGGCACCGAGCTGAGCCGCGCGAATCCGGCCCACTCCCAGCCCGCGGCGAAGATCGCGAGCGAAATCAGCACCGCGGCGACCGCCGGCGGCAGGTAGAGCAGCACGACGATCACGAGCGCCGCGAGCAGCAACGCCGTGACGATCCGGGCGCGCAGCGTGCTACTCATGCCCCTGCGCCTGTGCCCCAGTCAGGCCGAAGCGGCGTTGTCGGCGGGCGTACTGGCGCAGCGCGGTCTCGAGCGCCGCGTCGTCGAAGTCCGGCCACAGCGTGTCGCAGAAATAAAGCTCCGTGTAGGCGAGGTTCCAGAGCAGGAAGTTGCTGATCCGATGGTCGCCGCCGGTCCGGATGAACAGGTCCGGCTCCGGTGCATCGTGCAGCTGCAGTTCGCCCGCGAAGGTCGCCTCGTCGATGGCAGCAGCGTCGAGTTCGCCGGCAACGGCGCGACGCGCGAGCCGGCGCGCCGCCTCGACGATGTCCCAGCGCCCGCCGTAGGACACCGCCACGTAAAAGCTCATGCGCGTGTTGCGCGCCGTGCGCGCCTCGGCCGCGGCGATCCGCTCGGGCAGTCCGTCGCGCAACCTCGAGAGGTCGCCGATGAACCGCACCCGGATCTGGTTCGCGTGCAACTCGTCGATCTCCTTGTCGATCGACTCGACGAACAGCTGCATGAGCCGGTCGACTTCCTCGCCGGGACGTTGCCAGTTTTCGCTCGAGAACGCGAACACAGTGAGCGCCTCGATGCCTCGACGCGCGCAGCCTTCGACCGTCGCACGCACGGCCTTCGCTCCTGCCCGGTGGCCGAGGTGGCGCGGCAATGCGCGGCGCTGCGCCCAGCGCCCGTTGCCGTCCATGATGACCGCGACGTGCCGTGGCAGCCGAGCCGAGCCCCCCGCTTGGGTGTGCGCCACGTTGCGGAACTCCTAGACCTGCATCAGTTCCTTTTCTTTTTCGTGCATCGTCGCGTCGACGTCGGCGACGAACTTGTCGGTGAGCTTCTGCACTTCCTCGTGTGCCTTGCGCTCGATGTCCTCCGAGATCATCTTTTCCTTGAGCATTTCCTTGAGGTCCTGCAGCACGTCCCGGCGCACGTTGCGGATCGCGACGCGCGCGTTCTCGGCTTCGTGCTTGACGACCTTGGTGAGGTCCTTGCGACGCTCCTCGGTGAGCGGCGGCAACGGCACCCGGATCACGTTGCCGGCCGTGCTCGGCGTGATGCCGAGGTCCGACTTCATGAGGGCCTTCTCGACCACGGAGACCATCTGCTTGTCGTACGGGATGATCGTGATCGTGCGCGCGTCCTCGACGGCCACGTTGGCGACCTGGTTGAGCGGCGACTCGGCGCCGTAGTAGTCGACGCGGATGTGGTCGACCAGCGTCGTGCTCGCACGGCCGGTGCGCAGCCGCTTCAATTCCGTCTTGAACGCGTTCACGCACTTGCCCATGCGGTCGGTCGCGTCTTTCTTGATGTCGTCGAGCATGCAGCTACTCCCCTTCGGGCGGCGCCGGGCCGCGTCAGACCGTGACCAGGGTGCCGACGTCCGCGCCGCTGGCGGCGCGCACGAGCGCTCCCGGATCGTTGAGGTTGAAGACCCGCAACGGCAGGCGATGTTCGCGGCAGAGCACGATCGAGGTCGCGTCCATCACGTTCAGGCGCTGGTCGAGCACCTGGTCGTAGGTGAGGCGATCGTAGCGTCGCGCGTCCGGATTGCCGACCGGGTCGGCGTCGTAGATGCCGTCGACCTTGGTCGCCTTGAGCAGCAGGTCCGCCTCGATTTCGATCGCGCGGAGGCTCGCCGCCGTGTCGGTCGTGAAAAACGGGTTGCCGGTGCCCGCCGCGAAGATCGTCACGCGCCCCTTCTCGAGGTGCCGGATCGCACGTCGGCGGATGTAGTCCTCGCAGACCTGGTTGATGCGCACGGCGGACATGACGCGCGTCGCGACGCCCATCGATTCGAGTGCGTCCTGCATCGCGAGCGAATTCATGACGGTCGCCAACATGCCCATGTGGTCACCGGTCACGCGATCCATGCCGGCCCGCGCGAGTCCCGCGCCGCGGAACAGGTTGCCGCCGCCGACGACGAGCGCGAACTCGACACCGAGGTCGCGGACACCCCGGATCTCATTGGCGAGGCGACGGAGGAAGCCGGGGTCGATGCCGTAGTCCGAGTCGCCCATCAGGGCCTCGCCGGACAGCTTGACGAGGATGCGGCGATTGCGTTGTTGCGGGTCTGCGTTGGGTTCCATCGTCTACGCCCGGGAAAGCTGCCGCCATTATGGAGCCTCTGGTGCACTTCCGCATGAGGCGCGTTGCGTGCGTGATGGCGTGCAACGAGGCGGAAGCCGCTGCTCATGGCCTGGCCTATATGCAAGGCTTCCAACGAAGTGGCGCGCCATCACGCGCGCCACCCGCGAGGGACCGGGCGAGTTTCGCCACGGGCATTGTCGATCCTCGGTCGTGGATCGACATCCACTCCCTCCGCGCTTCGCGCCCGTAACGAAACTCGCACGCGGTCGCGCCCATGCGGGAGTGGACCAGGGGCTCCGCAGGAACCCCGCTTGCGCGGGGTGCCGGAGAAACGCTCTGCGACGCCGGCGGCGCTTACGCGCCCCGCACCTGCGCCATGACCTCGGCCGCGAAATTTTCCTGCTTCTTTTCGAGCCCCAAGCCGACTTCGTAGCGCACGTAGCGCACGACCCTGGCGTTCGCCCGCTTGAGCACCTGCTCGACGGACTGCTTGTCGTCCTTGACGAACGGCTGTCCGAGCAGCGTGATCTCGCCGAGGAACTTGCGGACCTTGCCCTCGACCATCTTCGCGACGATCTCGGCCGGCTTGCCCGCGGACTTGGGATCCTGCGCGACCTGCGCGAGGAAGATTTCCTTCTCCTTCGCGACGTTCTCCGCGGGCACTTCGTCCGCCGACAGGTGCTGCGGATTGATCGCCGCGATGTGCATCGCGAGGTCGTGCCCGAGAGTCGCGTCGCCGCCCTGCATCGCGACGACGACGCCGATGCGCGTGCCGTGGCGATACGTGTGCAGCGGTGCGTCCGCACTCACGAGTTCGAAGCGACGCACGCCGATGTTCTCGCCGATGCGCGCAATGAGCTCACGGCGCGTTTCCTCGACCGTCTTGCCCGAGGAAAGTCTGGCGGCCAGCAGTGCCTCGAGCGTGGCCGGCTTCTGCGCGAGCGCGACGCGCGCGACGTCGGCGGCAAACGCCTGGAAATCGTCCTGGCGGGCGACGAAGTCCGTCTCCGAGTTAATCTCGACGACCGCCGCCTGCTTCGCGTCGGCCGAGCGCTCGATCACGATCACGCCCTCCGCCGCCACGCGACCCGCCTTCTTGTCGGCCTTGGCGAGGCCCGACTTGCGCATGATCTCGGCAGCCGCTTCGAGGTCGCCGTTGGTCTCCACGAGCGCCTTCTTGCACTCCATCATGCCCGCGCCGGTGCGCTCACGCAGTGCCTTGACTGCCTCTGCGGTCACGGCCATGTCAGGCTCCTTCGCCGGTGGCGGGCGCCGTTTCAGGCGCCGCGGCCGGTGCGGTGGCTTCCGGTGCGGCGACCTCAGGCGTAGTGGCCGCCGTAGCTGGGACCGGGCCCTTCTTGCGGCTCGCCTCACGACGCGCCATGAACGCCTCCGCGCTCTCCTCGGGGTCCGCCTCGACGAGTTCCTCGGCGCGCTGTTCGGCGGCCGCGGTGTCGTCCGGCGCCGGCGCCGGCTTGCGGCGTGCCCCAGCCGCCGTCTTCTTGCGGGCCGGCGCGCCACGGCCACGCGGCTGCTGCTTCGGTGCGCCGCTGCGGCCACGCGGCTTGCCTTCCTCGTCGAGTTCGACGAATTCGTCCTCGCCGACCGGCACTTCCACGATCGTGGAGCGGCCTTCGATCACCGCGTCGGCGATGCCGGCGGAATAGAGCTGGATCGCGCGCATCGCGTCGTCGTTGCCCGGGATCACGTAGCTGATGCCGTCCGGCGAGCAGTTGGTGTCGACCACGGCCACGACCGGGATCCCGAGCTTCTGCGCCTCGTGGATCGCGATGTTCTCGTGACCGACGTCGATCACGAACATCGCATCCGGCAGGCCGTCCATGTCCTTGATGCCGCCGAGGCTGCGGTCGAGCTTCTCGCGCTCGCGGCGCACCATCTGCGCCTCGCGCTTGCTGCGTTGCTCGAGCACGCCGCCCGCCTGCATTTCGTCGATTTCCGCGAGCCGACGGATCGACTGGCGTATCGTCTTGAAGTTGGTGAGCATGCCGCCGAGCCAGCGGTGGCTCACGTACGGCATGCCGCAACGCTGGGCTTCGGCCGCGATTGCTTCGCGCGCCGAGCGCTTCGTGCCCACGAACAGCACCTTGCCGCCGTCGGCGACGACGTTCCGGATGAACGTCGCAGCCTCCGAGAACATCGGAAGGGACTGCTCGAGGTTGATGATGTGGATTCTGTTACGTTCGCCGAAGATGAAAGGGGCCATCTTCGGGTTCCAGAAGCGGGTCTGGTGTCCGAAATGAACACCCGCCTCCAGCATCTGTCGCATGGACATGCCGGTCATTCGCAAAGCTCCTTGAAGGGTTGAACCTCCACGCACCCCATGCGGCAACCCAGGAAAGCCTCACGGCCTGCCGGGCACCCAGCCACACGTGACGGTGCGTGTGCGGATTTCGTTGTCAAAAAAGGCCGCGCTTTATACCATCGCGCCCTCGGATTATCAAACACTTACCGCCGCCCTCTCCCTGACCCTCTCCCGCGCGGGAGAGGAAACGTACCGTCTCCCGGCCTTTCCGGGGAACGGTCAGGGCGAGCGCTCCTGAGGCTTTTCACGGATGCGCCTGATGCATGAATCCCAGCCGACCCCTCCCGCGCCTGCCGAGGGCACCGGTCGCGTGCTCCTGAAGGGGCCGGCCGAGCAGGCGGCCATGCGCGTGGCGGGTCGGCTCGCGGCCGAAGTGCTCGACATGGTCGCGACGCACGTCGTGCCGGGGGTCACCACGGAGGAGCTCGACCGGATCTGCCACGAATACATCGTCGGCGTGCAGCACGCCGTGCCCGCTCCGCTCGGCTATCGTGGCTTTCCGAAGTCGATCTGCACGTCGATCAACCACGTCGTCTGCCACGGCATCCCGGGTGACCGAAAGCTCAAGCAGGGTGACATCGTCAACGTCGACGTCACGGTCATCAAGGACGGCTTCCACGGCGACACGAGCCGCATGTTCCACGTCGGCAAACCGCTGCCGCACGCGGTCCGCCTCGTGGACCTGACCCGGCAGGCGATGTGGCTTGGCATCCGCCAAGTGCGACCCGGCGCGCGCCTGGGCGACATCGGCGCGACGATCCAGAAGTTCGTCGAGGCCAATCACTACTCCGTCGTGCGCGAGTACTGCGGCCACGGCATCGGTCGCGGTTTCCACGAAGACCCGCAGGTGCTGCATTACGGCACCGCGGGGACCGGCCTGATGCTCGAGGAAGGCATGACGTTCACGATCGAGCCGATGGTCAACGCGGGTCGGCGCGACGTGCGCCTGCTGCCGGACGGCTGGACGGTCATCACGCGCGATCACTCGCTCTCGGCCCAGTGGGAGCACACCATCCTCGTCACCCGGGACGGCTTCGAGGTACTGACGCTCGGTGCGAACGAGCAGCCGCCGGCGTGAACAGCCCCGTCGCCTACGACGACGTCGAGCCGGGCACGGGCACCCCAGCATCGCAGCCACCGTGGCCGTTTCTCGCGACGCTGCCGGACGCGCTCCGGTCCAGTGACCAGGCGATCCCGGCGTTCCGCCAGGCGCTGGTCGACGGCGACGCGAGCCTGAAGCAACGGTTCGCGAACGACGAGCCGGTCGAGGAACTGGTGCGCGACCGGGCGCGCATGGTGGACGTCGTGCTGCGCAGCGCCTGGGCGCTGCACGTCGGCCCGCACACGAAGGACGTCAACCTGATTGCGGTCGGCGGCTATGGGCGCGGCGAACTGCACCCGTGCTCCGACATCGACGTGCTGATCCTGCTGCCGAAGAGCGAGGTCGTCGAAGCGGAAGCCGGCATCGAACGGTTCCTGACCTTCCTCTGGGACATCGGGCTCGAGGTCGGCCACTCGGTGCGTACGATCGACGACTGCCAGCGCGAGAGCGCCGCGGACGTCAGCGTCGCCACGACCTTCATCGAGGCTCGACTGCTCGCCGGCCCCGAGCACCTGTTCCAGTCCATGCGCCGCGCGCTCGGGCAGGACAAGGTCTGGTCATCGAAGGCGTTCTTCGAGGCCAAGGTGGCCGAGCAGCAGACGCGGCACCACCGGTACCACGATACGGGTTACAACCTCGAGCCCAACGTCAAGGCGAGCCCGGGCGGCCTGCGCGACATCCAGACCATCGGCTGGGTCGCGAAGCGCCACTTCGGCGCCGAGACGCTCGACGAACTCGTGGGCCACGGGTTCCTGACCGCGGCGGAACTGCGCAAGCTGCGCCAGGCCCAATCGTTCCTGTGGAAGGTGCGCTTCGCGCTGCACGCGCTCAACGGCCGGCGCGAGGACCGGCTGCTGTTCGACCACCAGATCCGGCTCGCGAAGATGTTCGGTTACGAGGACGCGACCTACACGCTCGCGGTCGAGCAGTTCATGCAGCGGTACTACCGCACGGTCATGGACGTGAGCCTGCTCAACGAGATGCTGCTGCAGCTGTTCCGCGAGGCGATCCTGACCGGCGAAGGCGAGAGCGCGATCGTGCCGCTCAACCCGCGCTTCCAGCTGCGCAACGACTACCTCGAGGTCACCTCGGACGACACTTTCGTGCGCAACCCGTCAGCGATCCTCGAGCTGTTCCGCGTGATGCAGGACACGCCGGGCATCCGCGGCGTGCGCGCGACGACGATCCGCCTGCTCGGCCGCCACCTCTGGCTCATCGACGAGGAGTTCCGCCAGAACCCGCGGCACCACCGGCTGTTCCTCGAGCTCCTGCGCGCGCCGGTGGGCGTCACGCACGAGTTGCGTCGCATGAACCTGTACGGCGTGCTCGGTCGGTACATTCCGGCGTTCGGGCGCGTGGTCGGTCG
The DNA here is from genome assembly GCA_036377475.1 of Steroidobacteraceae bacterium. Taxonomy (GTDB): domain Bacteria; phylum Pseudomonadota; class Gammaproteobacteria; order Steroidobacterales; family Steroidobacteraceae; genus RPQJ01. The sequence goes on from DASUYI010000368.1 coordinate 7,828, forward strand.
CATGCAGTACGACCTCTTCCACGCTTACACGGTCGATGCGCACATCCTGTTCGTGCTGCGCAACCTGCGCCGGCTCGCGCTGCCCCGCTTCGAGCACGAGTTGCCCGTGATGTCGCGCCTGATGGCGACGCTCCAGCGTCCCGAGGTGGCCTACCTCGCGGCGCTGTTCCACGACATCGCGAAGGGCCGCGGCGGCGACCATTCGGAGCTCGGCGCCGTCGACGCCGAAGCGTTCTGCCTCGAGCAGGGGCTCTCGCGTTACGACGCGCGGCTGGTGGCCTGGCTCGTGCGCAACCACCTGATCTTCTCCGTGACTGCGCAGAAGAAGGACATCTCCGACCCGAAGGTGATCCAGGAATTCGCGCGCACGGTCGGCGACCAGACCCACCTCGACTACCTGTACCTGCTCACGATCGCCGACGTCCGCGGCACCAACCCCAAGCTCTGGAATTCCTGGAAGGCGTCGCTGTTCCACGACTTCTACGAGCGCGTGCGGCGCGCGCTCAGGCGCGGCCTCGAGGCGCCGCTCGAGCAGGACGAACTCGTGGCCGAGACCAAGGCGCACACGCTGGAGCTGCTCGACCTCGAGCACGTGTCGCGCGTGCGCGCGGCGCAGATCTGGTCACGCTTCAACGACATGTATTTCCTGCGCTACTCGCCGGCCGAGATCGCCTGGCAGACCAAGCTGCTCGCCGCGACCGAGCCGGACGACGTGTCGCTGCTGGTCGCCGTTCGCACCGAGGTCGAACGCGGCGGCAACGCCGTGCTGACCGTCGGCCCGCACCGCCAACAGAACTTCGCACGCACGACCGCACTGCTCGACCAGATGGGCCTCAACATCGTCGACGCGCGCATCACGCCCCTCGACGGCGGGCTGGGCCTCGATACGTACCTCGTGCTCGAGGACACGGGCCATCCGATCGCGGACCGCCAGCGCGCACAGCAGATCGAGCTGCAGTTGCGGCGCGTGCTGCAGAGTTCCGAAGCCGACTTGCCCGTCGTGACCCGCCGCGCGCCGCGCCAGGTGCGCATGTTCTCGACGCCGACGCAGATCAGCTTCAGCGAGGACCCGCTGCAGAACCGCACCGTGCTCGAGATCATCGCGGGCGACCGTCCCGGGCTGTTGTCCGAGATCGGCAAGGTGTTCCTCGCCGAGCAGATCGACGTCGTCACGGCCAAGGTCATGACCATCGGCGAGCGTGCCGAGGACGTCTTCTACGTCACCGACGGCAAGGGCAGGCCGCTCGGGGAGCCGGCGCGCAAGCGGCTGCAGGACAGCCTCACGGCCGCGCTCGACCGGCGAGACACGCAACAGCGCCTTGCGTAGCGACGTCGCCCCTCTTTTATCTATCCGCTATCCGCTATCTGCTTTCCCGTTCCGGTGTGAACCCGCGCCTCGACCTGCTGCACCCCTACCCGTTCGAGCGACTGCGCGCGTTGCTCGCGGGCGCCCGCCCACCCGAGTCGCTGCGCCACGTTCCGCTGTCGATCGGCGAACCGAAACACACGCCGCCTCCGTTCATCGCCGAGGCACTGGTCGACGGACTGCGCACGCTCGGCACCTACCCGGCGACGGTCGGCCTGCTGCCGTTCCGGGAGGCGTGCGCGCGCTGGCTCGAGCGACGCTTCGCGTTGCCGCACGGCGCGGTCGGCGCCGACGAGATGGTGCTGCCCGTCAATGGCACCCGCGAGGCGCTCTTCGCGTTCGTGCAGGCGGCCGTCGACACCGACTCCGCAAGGCACCGACGGCCGGTCGTGCTGATGCCCAACCCGTTCTACCAGATCTACGAAGGCGCGACGTTGCTGGCGGGCGCGGAGCCTGCGTTCCTGAACTGCAGCGCTGCGACCGGCTACCTGCCGGATCTCGACGCCGTGGACGACGCAACCTGGGGCCGCTGTCAGGTCCTGTTCCTCTGCACGCCCGGCAACCCGACGGGCGCCGTGCTGCCGGAATCGTACCTGCGTCGCGCGCTGGGGCTTGCCGACAAGTTCGACTTCATCGTCGCCTCGGACGAGTGCTATTCGGAACTGTACTTCGACGAGGCTTCCCCGCCCGTCGGCCTGCTGCAGGCAGCCTGGCAGGCCGGGCATCGATCGTTCGAGCGCTGCGTCGTGTTCCACAGCCTCTCGAAACGCTCGAGCGTGCCGGGCCTGCGTTCGGGGTTCGTCGCGGGCGACCCGACGTTCCTCGCGAGGTTCAGGCTCTACCGGACCTACCATGGCTGCGCCATGCCCGAGCACGTGCAGCTCGCGAGCATCCCGGCCTGGCAGGACGAAGCCCACGTCGTCGAGAACCGCCGGCTCTACCGCGAGAAGTTCGTGCGCGTGGCACCGATCCTCAGCGAGGCCTGGCAACGGGCCGTGTCGATTCCGGCGGGCAGCTTCTACCTGTGGCCCGCCGTGGACGACGACGAGGCCTTCGCGCGCGCGCTGTTCGAACGGCAACACGTGACGGTGCTCCCAGGCTCGTACCTGGGACGCGACACGGCCGCGGGCAATCCGGGCCGTGGACGCGTGCGCATCTCGCTGGTCGCGAGCGTCGACGACTGTGTCGTCGCGGCGGAACGCATCGCGGCGTTCGTGCGCGATCGCGGGCCCTGATTCGGGCAGCGCCCGAAACTTCATCGAGCCGTCACACGATCGTCATCGGGCCACGCTGCAATCGTGGCTCGGCAACGAAAGTCGACCGCCTGTCGCGCGCGTCGGCGTCGCCGAGTCCTTCCGGTCGAAACAGCGCAGGCTTCGGAGAACGCTCGAATGCACGACACCGACGACATCGGCTCGAACGAGTCCGGCAACCC
>DASUYI010000369.1:0-2623 GCA_036377475.1 Steroidobacteraceae bacterium
GGATCGTCGCTCGCCTGCGCCACCAGCAGGATCAGGTCGGCGTGATGCAACGCGATGTCGGAAAAGACGTCGCCGGGATCGCCCACGTAGAGCACGAAGCGATGCTCGTCCTCCTTGACGGCCAGCCAGTCGACCATCGCAGGCGACAGGCCTTCGTGGCGTGCAGTCGGCAAGGGGGGCGCGCCGGTGTCGCGCATCGTCCGCGGCGTGAGCACGCAGGTCGAACCGAGGGGCTCCAGCGCCGCGTGCAGTCGCTGCGACAGCGCCTCGACCGGTGACATCGGCCCGAGCGGCAGCAGCGCGATCGTCTTGAGCGTGCGGCGGATGTGCGAAACGCCCGCCGTGCGGTCACGCAGCCGGCCCGCGATGCTGCCCGCGATGTGGCGAGTGAGGTCCGGGCGCTGGCGCGCGAGACGATCGAACGCGGCCGACGTCATCTTGAGCAGCAGGCTGTTGCGCACCGCGCGGATGCTCGCCGAGCGCGCGCCGCCCGTCAGCATGCCGATCTCGCCGATCGTCTCGCCCGGGTTGACCTCGGCGACGAGGCGCTCCTCGCGCTCGCCGCTCGCCTGGCCGAGCCAGACCTGCATGCGCCCCCGCGCGAGCAGGTACAGGCAGTCGGCCGCGTCGCCCTGGCGAAACAGCCAGTCGCCGCCGCGACAGACGCTCGGTTCGAACTCGTCGAGCACGAGCGCAGCTTCCTCCCGCGGAATCGAAAAGTACTGCTGCAACGCCGTCAAAAGCGTCGCTCGAGCGGCTGACTGCATCCCGTGGTTCCGATTGCCCCGGTTTCTTGTTGTCACGGCCTCGAGGCACGCACGGGGAGCGCAATCTGCGGCACTCCCCCTACCCGGCCGCCTTGAGCCGCAGTGTAGCCGCAAACGGGGGCGTCAAGACACCTTGCGGCGAACCTCCTCGAGCACGCCGGCCGCAGCCTCTTCGAGCAGGTCGAGCACCTCCTCGAAACCCTTGGCGCCGCCATAGTACGGGTCGGGCACGTCCTCGCGACCGACGTTGGCGGCGAACTCGAGCAGCAGTCTGACGCGCGAGCGGTACTGCGGCGGACTGCGCTCGAGGAGGGTTGCTCGGTTGAGACGGTCCATGGCGAGGATCAGGTCGAAGCGCTCGAAGTCCGCGGCTTCGACCTGCCGCGCGCGGAGGCCACTGATGTCGAGGCCACGGTTCGCCGCGGCGCGCAACGCGCGCGGATCCGGCGGTTCGCCGACGTGGTAGTCGTGCGTGCCGGCGGAATCGATCTCGACGTCGAGGTCCGGCGCGTGGCGACGCACGAACTCGCGGAACACGCCTTCCGCGGTCGGCGACCGGCAGATGTTGCCCATGCAGACGAAGAGCACGCGCATCGCTGGAGATCGATCGGCGCGGATCAGGTGCCCGAACCGTCCCGCAGCGCCTGGTCGATGAACGCGCGCCAGGCGCCTGTGGGCTCCCAAACCTCGTCCATCGGGTGACGCGCCTCCGCGTCGGGCTCACCGCGCCGCAACCGCCGGTAGAGATAGACGAATGCCGAGACGCGCATGTTCTTCGCGCAGTGTACCCAGACCTTGCGCCCGTCGAAGGCGTCCATCACCCCGAAAAACTGTCGCAGGTGGTGCGGCTCGGGTCGTTCCCACGGCACCGGGATCTGGATGTACGGCAAGCCGAGTGCCGTGATCGCCTCGGCCTCTCCAGGCAGCGCGTTCGACGACGTGGGCAGCGCCAGGTTGACGACGGCCTCGATGCCCAGTTCCGGCAGCCGCTCGATATCGCGCGGCGAGAGCTGGCCGGAGGTCCAGAGCTTCTCGTCGACCACGTGGACGTTTTCGGCATCGAACGCGAACGCCGGCGTGGTGCCGAAGTAATTGAGGACCTCGGCCGCGGGCCCGAACGTGATCGTGCGCTCGAACTGGAGGCCCAGCCGTTCGAGCAGCCGGGTCGACGCCGTGTTCTCGGGCATCGCGATCGCGACGACGCGTCCGAGCTTGTGGACCTCGCGCGCATAACGCAACGTGGCCGCGGCCGCCTCGTGCGCATATCCATGCCCGCGGAATTCCTCGGCGAGCGCGAAGCCGATGTCGACGTCCGGCAAGGTGTCGCGCCGGATCAGCCCGCAGAGTCCGAGCGAGGCGCCGTCGTCCTTGCGCTCGACCAGGAACAGTCCGAATCCGTGTTCCGCGTACATCTTGCGCGGGCCCTGCGCGATGTATTTGCGCGCGTCCTCGAGCGTGCGGACGCCGCGGTCGCCGATGTACCTGAGCCAGCCGGGATCGTTCAGCAACGCCAGGATGAACGGCGCATCGTCATCGCCGACGTGGCGCAAGCGCAGCCGGGCCGTTTCGAGCACCGACGCCGATGCGGTCGTGGTCCCGGCGGCGACGCTCATGCGCGATCCGCTTCCTGCTCCGGTGGGGTCGTCGCGATCAACTCCCAGATGTGCCCGTCGAGGTCCTCGTAGGCGTGGCCGTACATGAATCCGTGGTCCTGCGGCGGTCGCGGGACCGAGCCGCCGCCCGCGACGGCCTTGCGGACGAGGTCGTCGACGTGCTCGCGCGTGGGGCAGGTCAGGCACACCAGCACTTCCGCGGTCGTGCGCGCGTCGCAGATCTGCTTGGCCGGCGCGAAGGTG
>DASUYI010000370.1:0-4958 GCA_036377475.1 Steroidobacteraceae bacterium
GGTCTCGTCCTTGTATTCCACGTCGTTGCCCTTGAACTCGTTGAGGGGCACCGCGTAGCTGAAGCGGAACACGCCGAGCGGCGCCATCCATTGGACAGCGATGCCGGTCGAATAACGCAGTTTATCAAACGAAAAGTCGTAATCCACCGGCGTGACGCCGTCCTTGCCCACGAACTGGACGTCGTCGGTGGAGAACACGTTGCCCACGTCGACGAACGCGCTGAAGCGCGCGCTGTTGCGCCACTTCGCGGGCATCGGCAGCAGCAGTTCGAGCTGGTTCGTGAACTTGAGGTTGCCGCCGTACGGGTTGCCGAAGGAATCCTTCGGGCCGAGTCGGCTTTCGCGATAGCCACGCACGGTCTCCGGGCCGCCCGCGAAAAAGCGGCGGTACGGCGGCAGCGACGTCGTGTCGCCGAGCGAGTCGCCGTAGCTCAACTCCGAGTTGAGCATGAACGTGAACCACTTGCCGAGCGGGACGAACTGCAGGTAGTCGTAATGGGCGGAGAAGTATTCGACGTCGCTGCCGGGGATCGTGGAGTTCACGCTCAGGCGATGACGCGCGCCGCGGTCGGCGAAGATCGCGCGGTTGCGCGAGTCGAACGACCACCCGGACGAGAGTTCGAACGTGTCGAACCGGGTGCCGTAGTACGTGAGCGTGATCGGCGGGACGCCGATCGAGCTCGTCTCGGTGTAGGTGTCGCCGTTGTTCTGCACCCAGAACGATGCCTCGGCCGCGCTCGAGTTCGGGTCGGTGAACAGGTCGGAACGCTGTGCCGCGAGCCCGACCCGCAGCGTCTGGAATTCCGAGATGGGCCAGCCGTAGTCGACGCCGAGCGTGCCCGTCTCCGTCTCGAAATCCGACGACGACGTCGTGTACTGGTCGAGCCGGCGGTAGGTGGCCGACAGCGTGCGCGAGATGCCGTCGATCGTCGTGTAGGGGTCGGTGTGCGAGAGGCTGAAGACCTTGCTGTACTGGCCCGCGTTGATCTCGGCCGCCACGCGGTTGCCGGTGCCCATGAAGTTGCTGTGCACGAAGCTGCCGTTCAGCAGCACCGACTGCGACTCGGAGTAACCGATGCCGCCGCTGAATTGTCCCGGCAGGCCTTCCTTGACGTTGTAGTTGACGTCGACGAGGTCGGGCGTGCCCGGCACCGGGTTGGTCTCGACCTCGACTTCCTCGATGAACGGCAGGCGCTGCAGGCGCTGCTTGGAGCGCTCGATCGCGGCATTCGAGAGGTAACCGCCCTCCATCTGCCGCATCTCGCGTCGGAGCACGTCGTCGTTGATGCCGGTGCTGCCGCTGAACGTGATGTTGCGCACGTACGCGCGGTTGCCGGGGTCGACGAGGAACGTGAGTTCGATCTCCTTCGTCTCCTTGTTCTCCTTCGGCACCGGGTCGATCTTCGCGAAGGCGTAGCCGTCCTGGCCCAGCCGGAGCTGCATCAGCTCGGTCGTCGTCGTGATCTGCTTGCGCGAGAAGATGTCGCCGCGGCGCACCGCGAGCAATGCCCGCAGTTGCTCCTCGGGCACGACGAGGTTGCCCGCGATCTTGACGTCGGAGACGCGGTAGACGTCGCCTTCGCGCACGTTGAGCGTGATGAAGATGTCGTCCTTGTCGGGCGCGATCGCGACCTGCGTCGACTCGACGTCCATGTTCGCGTAGCCGCGGTCGAGGTAGTGCGAGCGCAGCTTCTCGATGTCGCCCGAGAGTTCCTCGCGCGAGTAACGGTCGTCCTGGCGGTACCACGAGAGCCAGTTCGGCGTGCGGAGCTTGAACCCCTCGAGCAGTTCCTCGTCGCTGAACGCTTCGTTGCCGACGACGTTGATCTGGCGGATCTTCGAGCGCTTGCCCTCCACGATGTCGACCGCGATCTTGACGCGGTTGCCCGGCACCTCCTCGACCTTCGTGTCCACCTTCACGGCGTACTTGCCGCGCGAGTAGTACTGGTCGGTCAGGTAGCGCGTGACTTCGTCGAGCGTCGACTGGTTGAAGGTCTTGCCCCGCGCGAGCCCCACGTTGCGCAGCGATTTCTCGAGGTCCTCGGTCTTGATGTCCTTGTTGCCGGTGATCGTGAAGCTCTCGATCGACGGCCGTTCGAGCACCGCGATCACGAGCGTGCCGCCGTCGCGGCGCAGTTCGACGTCGCGGAAGAAGCCCGTCGCATAGAGCGCGCGCAACGCCTCGTCGATGCGGCGCGGATCCAGTCGATCGCCGATGTTGACGGGCAGGTAGTTGTAGACCGTGCCCTCGGTGATGCGCTGCAGGCCCTCGATCCGGATGTCGCCGACCGTGAATTCGGGCCCGGCTTCGGACTGGGCGAGAACGGCCGGTACGACAAGGAGGGCCGGCAGGACGGCCGCGTACTTCAATCGCATTTTTTGTTTACGGAAAGGTCAGCTGAACAACCGGGAGAGGTCGTTGTAGAAGGCGAAGCTCATCAGCACGAGCAGCAGCACGATGCCGATCTGCTGCCCCACCGCCTGCGCACGCTCCGAAAGCGGGCTGCCCTTGACCAGCTCGGCGAGCTGGTAGACGACCTGGCCGCCGTCGAGGATCGGGATGGGCAGCAGATTCAGCACGAACAGGCTCACGCTCACGATCGCGAGGAAGGACAGGAACGACAGTATGCCCTGCCGCGCCGAGAAACCGGCGTATTCGGCGATGTTGATCGGGCCGCTCAGGTTCTTGACCGAGACGTCGCCGGTCGCGACGTTCCAGATCATGCGCACGGTGAGGACCGACATGTTCCACGTCTTCTCGATCGCGCGACCGCCGGCGGCGATCGCGCCGTAACGCTCGAGCGCCCGCATGTCCTCGGGCACCGCGAGCGACTGCACCGGCTGGATGCCGATGCGACCGACGAGACGGTCGCCTTCGCGTTGCGCCTCGACCTCGATCGGCACTTCGAAGCGCTCGCCCTTTCGCTCGACCGTGAACGCCAGCGTCTTGCCCGGGCTCGGCTGGACTCGGTCCACCAGGTCGGAGAAATCGGCCACCGGCTCGTCGTCGACGGCGACGATGCGGTCGCCGAGTTCGAGCCTTGCCCGCGCGGCCGGGCTGTCCGGAACGATCTTGCCGATTTCCGTCGGCACGGTCGGGTACCAGAAGTCGAACCCGAGGCGGGGCAGCAAGGCGCCCGGCTCCGTGAGCGCGCGTCGGTCACCTTCGATGATCAGATCGAGCGTGCGAGTCCCGCCTTCGCCCGAATCGCCGCGCACTGCCAGTTCGATCGGTGCGCCGTCCATCAGCCGGTCGAGGATCGCGAGCACGGCGCCTTCGCGCGTCGACACCGGCTCGCCGGCCACCGCCACGATCGCGTCGCCGGATTGCATGCCCGCCCGGGCCGCCACGGAGTCCGCCGTGACGTCGCCGATCACGGGCTTGAGGGCCGGGATGCCGATCACGAACAGGATCCAGTACGCAGCCGCAGCGAACAGGAAATTCGCAAACGGCCCCGCGAGCAGCACGAGGATTCGCCGCCAGACCGGCTTGCGGTTGTAGGCCTGGCTCAGCAGTTCCGGGGGTACCAGTCCTTCACGTTCATCGAGGAGTTTGACGTAACCGCCTAGCGGGATTGCGGAAATGGCGTACTCGCAACCGTGCTTGCTGCGCCTCGACCAGAGCACCTTGCCGAACCCGATCGAATAGCGCAGCACGCCGATGCCCATGCGTCGGGCCATCCAGAAATGGCCGTACTCGTGCACGGCGACGAGCACGCCAATCGCCACGAGGAACGCCACCAAGTAGGTCAGTATCGTCATGCTCCTGCCTTACCGGGCCCCGGCCAGCCGCTCCTGCGCGGTGGCACGGGCCCAGCGGTCTGCTTCCAGCACGTCTGCGAGTTCGCGGGCCGGCGCGGCCCGGTGCGAGCTCATGACCCGGTCGATCAGCGCCGGGATGCCGAGGAAATCGAGTCGGCCCTCGAGGAATGCCGCAACGGCCACCTCGTTCGCCGCATTGAGCGCGGCAGGGGCCGTGCCGCCCGCCTCCGCCGCCGCGCGCGCCAGGCCGAGCGAGGGAAACCGCACGACGTCGGGGGCCTCGAAATCGAGTCGCGCGGCCGCAACCAGGTCGAGGGATTCTACACCGGAGCCGATCCGCTCCGGCCAACCGAGGGCGTGGGCGATCGGCGTGCGCATGTCCGGGTTGCCGAGCTGGGCCAGGATGGACCCGTCCACGTACTCCACCATCGAATGCACGATGCTCTGCGGATGTACGACCACGCTGACAGCAGCCGGTTCCACCCCGAACAGCACGCAGGCCTCGATCAGCTCCAGCCCCTTGTTCATCAGCGTCGCGGAATCCACGGAAATCTTGCGGCCCATGCGCCAGCGCGGGTGCGCACAGGCCTGTGCGGGTGACACGTGCGCCATCTGCTCGGCCGTGGCCCGCAGGAACGGGCCGCCCGACGCCGTGAGCAGGATGCGACGCACCCCCAGGGGCGCAACGCCGGTCGTGAGCGTGGGCGGCATGCACTGGAAGATGGCGTTGTGCTCGCTGTCGATCGGCACGATGGTCGCGCCGCTGCGTCGCGCGGCCTCGACGACCAGCGCACCGGCGAGCACCAGCGATTCCTTGTTCGCGACGAGCACCTGCTTGCCCGACGAGGCCGCGGCCAAGGTCGAGGGCAGCCCCGCGGCGCCGACGATCGCGGCCATGACGGTGTCGACGTCGGTGCTGGACGCGACCGCTTCGAGCGCGCCGGGGCCGGAGTGCACCTCGGTCGCGCAACCGGCGGCGCGCAAATCGCGCTCGAGCGCCCGGGCCTGTTCGGCGTCCTGCAGGACCGCGATGCGCGGCCGGAACTCGAGGCATTGCTCGAGGAGCCGCTCGCGACTCGAGGCCGCCGCGAGTGCGGTCACGGCGAACCGGTCCCGATGGCGGGCGAGCACGTCGAGCGTGTTGACGCCGACGCTGCCGGTGCTGCCCAGCACCGCAACCCGCCTCACGGCTGCAG
>DASUYI010000371.1:0-3672 GCA_036377475.1 Steroidobacteraceae bacterium
CGCCCAGCAACACGATCGCCAGCGCGTGCAACTGCTGGTACAGCACGCCGGTGTGGTAACTCGCGAGCTGCCGTGGCGCCAGTCGTTCCTGCAGCGCATGCGCCCCGAACGCGCCGAGCATGACCGCGACCAGCATCAATACCGAACCGGCCACGATCGCGCGCATCGCGAATGTCCGCGAAGGATCGCGCGCCCCTGCGGTCACGCGGCGTCCTCCGTCGTCGACGCGAGCTGCAACAGCGTTGCGACCGGCTTCGGCACGCCCACTTCGGCGGGGGCGTTCGTGTCGTACCAGCGATAGCGATCGTCGTCGCGCAATGCCGGCGTCCTGCCGAGGCAACTCACCAGGAGCGGATTCATCGCATAGTCGAAGTGACTGAACGCGTGGTGCAGCGGGTCGCATGCCCGTGCGCCCGACGGCGAGGCGAGGTTTTCGCTGCACCACTGCATCGCGTGCGCGCGCGTCGGAAACTCGGGGAAGGCCCAGAGGCCGCCCCAGATCCCGCTCGGCGGGCGCTTCTCGAGCAGCAGCTGCGTCCCGCTGCGCGCGAGCACGAGCCAGGCCTCACGCCGTGGCCGCAGCTTGCGTGGTCGCGGTGACGGAAACTCGTGCATGCGGTCCGTGATGCGGGCGACGCACGCCGCGTTCACGGGGCAGAGCAGGCACGCCGGGTTCGTGCGAGTGCACACCGTCGCGCCGAGGTCCATGACGGCCTGCGTGTACGCATCGACGCGGCTCGCGGGCGTGCAGGCCTCGGCCAGTTCCCAGAGCCGCTTCTCGACCGCAGGCTCGCCGGGGTACCCGCCGATGCCGAAGCAGCGCGCGAGCACGCGCTTGGCATTGCCGTCGAGGATCGGGTGACGTTCGCCGCGCGACAAGGCCAGGATCGCGCCCGCCGTCGAACGGCCGATGCCCGGCAGGGCCATGACTTCTTCGAGCGTCGCGGGAAACTCGCCGCCGTGCCGTTGCAGGAGCACTTGCGCGGCGCGATGAAGGTGGCGTGCACGGGCGTAATAGCCGAGGCCGGACCAGAGGTGCAGCACCTCGTCGAGCGGCGCCGCGGCGAGCTTGTGCACGTCGGGGAAGCGGGACATGAAGCGCTCGTAGTACCCGGTCACCGTGGCGACCTGGGTCTGCTGCAGCATGATCTCCGAGACCCAGACGCGGTACGGCGTGCGATCGCGCTGCCAGGGCAGGTCCTTGCGGCCGTCCCGTTCGTACCACCGCAGCAGTGCGGGCGCGAACCCGGCGGCGGTCACGAGACGCAGACGACCGCGACGACGCCACTGCCGGCACGACAGGCGTCGGGGAAACCGTACTGCTTCCAGTAGTCGACGAGGCCCATGCGTCGAGCCAGTTCCGGGAAGCGCGGGTCGCGGCGGAAGGCTTCGCTTTCGGCAGCCCAGGTGTTCATGACGTCCCACTTATGCGCCCAGGCCATGCGATTGCGGTCGAGCGCGTCGAACATGATCTCGTAGACGATGTCGACTTCGCCCAGTTGCAGGTACGGCATCAGCAGGTCGTCCTGCTCGACGACGTCCGGGTCGACCCGTCGCATGGCGGCGATCATCTGCGGGCGCCGGGCCGGATCCGCCACCGCGTCGACCCACTCTGCAACGAGCGGCTTCAGCTTCTCCGGCATGTCCTGGTGTGCGAACAGGGCCTTCGCGTCGTCCCAACGGCGCTGGCGCATCGCGATCATGGCCGGGACACCGCTGCCCTTGTTCGTGAGACCGAGGTCCTCGGCGAGCTTGGCGTAGCGCGCGGCCTGCTGGTCGTCGCCCCGCAGGAGGTAGGCGTTCGCGAGGTTCGACGCGATGATCGGCGAACTCGGGTCGAGTTCGAACGCGCGGCGCGCCTGCGCGAGCCCGGCGTCGAGCCGGCCGACCGTGTTGAGCAGGATCGAATACCAGTGGTGCGGTGTCGGCTCGTTGGGTTCGAGCGAGATCGCGAAGAAGAAGCCCGATTCCGCGTCGAGCAGGTTGCCGCGGTCGGAGTTGATCTGCGCCAGCACCGCGTGCGCCTCGCCGATCTTCGGGTCGATCGCGAGCGCCTGCCTGGCGGACTCCTCGGCCATCTTGAGGTACTTATCCTCGTCGTCCTCTTCCTTGGTGTACCCCGGCAGCACGACGTACGCCGACGCGAGCGCAGCGTGGGCGGCGGCGAATCCGGGGTCGCGCCCGATGGCCTGCTGGTAGAGTTCGACCGCGCGGCGCAGGTTTTCCTCGCCGCGACGCTTCCAGATCGCCTGGCCCTGCAGGTACAGCTCATAGGCCTCGACGTCCTGCGTCGGCGCCTTGTCGCGCTGCGCGAACTGCTGCTCCTCCGGCGCGAGCTGGATCTTGAGCCGGTCGACGATCGCCTGCGCGATCTCGTCCTGCACGGCGAAGATGTCCTTGAGCTCGCGGTCGTAGGTCTCCGACCAGAGATGGAAGCCGGTCTCGGTGTCGATCAGCTGCGCCGTGACGCGCACCTTGTCTCCCGCCTGGCGCACGCTGCCCTCGAGCACGGTCTCGACGCCGAGCTCCTCGCCGACCTGCCGGATGTCGATGTTCTTGCCCTTGTACGCGAATGCGGACGTGCGGGCCGCGACCTGCAGACCCGGGATGCGGGCGAGCAGGTTCAGCAACTCCTCGGACATGCCGTCGCTGAAATAATCCTTGGAAGAATCGCCGCTCAGGTTCGTGAACGGCAGGACCGCGATCGAGCTGTGCGGCTCACCGGCGTGCGCGCGACCGAGCCCGCGCTCGTACAGCAGGTAGCCGAGCCCGGCCATCGCGACCAGCACGAGCACGCCGAAGGCGGCGCGCATGCGCACCCGCGACTGCGGGGCATCCCCGGGCAGGGGCTCGGTGCGCTGGAGGCCCTGGGGTGTGGCGTCGAAGATCCAGGCGAGCACCATGGCGATCGGGAAACCGACCAGCAGGAAGATGACGATGAATGTCACCGCCCACTCGGGCACGCGCAGCGCCGGCAGCACGACCGACGCGCTCTCGGTCACGCCCCACGCCACCGCGCCGTACGCGATGGCCACCTTGCCCACGCGACGGCGCTTCAGTTCCGCAAAGAACGCCATTGCTCTGCCCGAAACTCCCCCGGTCCTGGGGACCGCCCGGTTCCCGCGCCCGCCCGGGAGGTCTGACCGCGACGGACCGTAGTCGTTCGCTCCGAGCGTATTGTCCATGTTTCCGCGGCGGGCGCGAGCCCGTCCCTGGTCCTCAGCCGCGCGTCAGTCGCGGCACACGCCGATGTCTCCATTCAAGGTCTTCACGCGGATTCGGGCGGCGCTCGAGCCCTCCTGGAACCGGAGTTCGCGGCCGGGCGCGTACTCGTCCGTGCGGTGGGCCTTCGGGCCGAAGCAGTTGCGGATCTCGCCGTTGAACGTGGAAAAATCGAACTGGCCCGCCACCTTGCCCGCCAGGTCCAGGCGGACGTCGCCGCTGATGCTCTCGGCGTCGAGGCGCGCATCGGGCGCGAGCTGACCGGTCAGCGTGAGGTCACCGCTCGTGGAGCGCAGCCGGGACCGGGTGACCTCGCCCGCCCCGAAGTTGAACGAGCCGCTCACGGTGTTGCCGTTGACCTCGCCCGCGACGCGCGTCGCGGTGGCGTCGCCGCTCACGGTGGTGATCGAGACGAGCCCCTTCTGGCCGGAACCGCTGATCGTGACGTCG
>DASUYI010000372.1:0-2593 GCA_036377475.1 Steroidobacteraceae bacterium
CGAAAGTGCGCGGCCCGATCACTTTCTGCACCGCCGCGACGACCTCCGCCTTGAGCGCCTCCATGCCGGCCGTGCCGGCCTGTCCCACGATCACGTCGTCGAAACGGTCGAGCACCAGGCCGGGCAAGCCGTCCGATTCGCCGTAGACGAGCCGGTAGAACGGCCGGGCGTGCAGCCGTTCGCGCAGCGCGAGCGCGACCTGCAGTCGATGCACGATCAACGACTTCCCGGGCGGGTAGTCGGGATCGCGCCCGACGATGCGCGCGCAGATCAACGCGTGGGGATTGACGTACGCGTAGCCGAGGAAGCGATCGTGACTGCTGACGACGCGGCACAGTGCGCCCGGCTGAAACGCCGTGAGCGGCGTCCGTGCGGTGTCGACTTCATTGCTGAAGATCCAGAGGTGCCCGGCCGTGAGCCTGCGTTCCTCGCGCGGCTTCAGCCGCAGTTCGGCGATGTCGGTCGTCGGGATCTCGATAGCCGCGGTCGGGGTGGACATGCGCGTTTCCGCCGCCGGGCGGCAGCCTTCCGTTATAGACTGCTCATTCTAGCCGACCGTGCCCGACAGGTTTCCCGCCCATGCAGCCCGCGTCCTCGCCCGGTCATCGCAACGCGCTTGCGAACGAGACCAGCCCGTACCTGCGCCAGCACGCTGCGAATCCGGTCGAGTGGTATCCCTGGGGCCCCGAGGCGCTCGAACGCGCGCGCAAGCTCGACCGGCCGATCCTGCTCTCGATCGGTTACTCGGCCTGTCACTGGTGCCACGTCATGGCGCACGAGTCGTTCGAGGATCCCGGCACCGCGCAGCTCATGAACGAGATGTTCGTGAACGTGAAAGTCGATCGCGAGGAGCGTCCGGACCTCGATCGGATCTACCAGACCGCGCACCAGGTGATGAACCAGGCCGGCGGTGGCTGGCCGCTCACGGTGTTCCTCGCGCCCGAGTCGCAGCGGCCGTTCTTCTCCGGGACGTACTTCCCGCCCGAGCAACGCTACGGCATGCCGGGATTTCGCACCGTGCTCGAGAAGGTTGCCGAGTTCTATCGCACGCGGCGGAGCGACCTCGAGGCCTTCGGCGACAAGCTCGTCAACGTGCTCGGCCAGTTGCAGCCGCCACCCGATCACGGCAGCGAGGCACTCTCGCGCGAGCCGCTCGGCGTCGCCCGATCGACCCTGCAGCGCGAGTTCGACGCACGTTTCGGCGGGTTCGGCGATGCGCCGAAGTTTCCGCACCCGACCAACCTCGAACTGCTGCTGCGAGCGTGGCGCACGTCCGCCGCGGGCGACGAGCCCGACCTGCAGGCGCTCTACATGGCCACGCTGACCCTGACGCGGATGGCCGAAGGCGGCATCTACGACCAGCTGGGCGGCGGCTTCTGCCGCTACTCGGTCGACGGCTACTGGATGATCCCGCACTTCGAGAAGATGCTGTACGACAACGGCCAGCTGCTCGGCGTCTACGCACAGGCCGCGGTCGCCACCGGCGAACCGGAGTTCCGCCGCATCACCGCGGAAACCGCGGACTGGATGCTGCGTGACCTGCGCTCGCCGGCAGGCGGCTTCTACTCGACGCTCGACGCCGATTCGGAGGGTCACGAAGGCAAGTTCTACGCCTGGACGCCCGAGGAGGTGCAGCGCCACCTCGAGCCCGAGCATTACCAGGTGTTCGCGCGTCGTTTCGCCCTCGACCAGGAGCCGAACTTCGAAGGCAAGTGGCACCTGTACGTGCGCCGCGCGGTGGGCGACGTCGCCGCGGACTTCGCGCTCGGCGAAGCGGTGGCCGCGACGCGGCTCGATGAAGCGCGCGCGCGGCTCCTCACGGTGCGCAACGCCCGCGTCTGGCCCGGGCGCGATGAGAAGATCCTCACCGCGTGGAACGGACTCGCGATCGCCGGACTGGCGCGCGCGAGTCGCGCGCTGGCACGCGACGACTATGCGGACGCTGCGCTGCGCGCGATGCAAGCGCTGCGCGAACACTGCTGGCGCGACGGGCGATTGCTCGCGGTGCACGCGGACGGCGAAGCGAAGTTCGCCGGCTATCTCGACGACTATGCGTCGCTCGCATGGGGACTGCTCGAGCTGCTCGAGGCGCGCTGGGACCCGACCGCGCTCGCCTGGGCGGTCGAACTCGCCGAGGTCGTCCTCGAGCATTTCACCGATCGGGACGCCGGCGGCTTTTATTTCACCGCCGACGATGCGGAGGCCCTGATCGTGCGGCCGAAGACGTTCTCCGACGATGCCACGCCGGCCGGCAATGGTCTCGCCGCCCGATTGCTCGTGCGCCTCGGCTACCTGCTCGCGGAGACGCGCTATCTCGACGCTGCCGAGGCGACGCTGCGGGCGGCCCGCGCGGCGATCGAGCGCTACCCACACGGCCACGGCACGCTGCTCATGGCGCTCGACGAGTTCACCGCACCGCCGACGATCGTCGTGCTGCGCGGCGGCGAGGACGACCTCGCCGTGTGGTCGACCGAACTCGACAAGCTGTTCGACCCGCACCGCATGATCGTCGCCATCCCCGCGTCGGCGCCCGACCTGCCGCAGGCGCTGGCGGACAAGGCCCCGATGCAGGGCCCGGTGGCCTACGTGTGCC
>DASUYI010000373.1:0-2694 GCA_036377475.1 Steroidobacteraceae bacterium
CTCGTGAGTATGCGGCTCGAATCAGCGCGGCGAGTGCCTTGCGATCGATTTCGGCGCCCGGACGAAGGTTCACGTGTCGCATGTACTTGCCTGTCCCCTCGAGCAGCCCCGCAGGATCCGGCAGGTCCGCGCCCAGGAAGAAGCCCACGTTGACGTGCGCCGTGAACGCGTTGACGTAACCGAACGCCGCGTCGCCGACGCACGCCGTGGGATGACCGTCGTGGAGCAACTCGCGTACGTCGTCGCCGCATTCACGCATCTGCTCGAACCAGGGGCGCGCGATTGCGCCGAGACCCTTCGCCCGGCCTTCGAACCATGCGTCGATCGCGAGGTCTCGCTCGACCGCGGTGGGGAATCGCAGCAATCGGATTCGACTGCTCACGGCGGGATCATCGGTCGTTCGAGCACGCGCCCGACGTGGCTCTTGCCGCCGCCTTTGGGACGACGAGTAGTGCGAACACGTTGGGTTCCCCCCTGTTCGTCACGTCATGTCACGAGCTCGACGGCTCGGGCAACGGTGCCAGCACGTCCTTGACGTAGGAAGCGATCACTTCGGGGATCGGCACGTCGCGACGTTGCCGTTCGGACAGATACCAGCGGTGCTCGAGCAGCTGGTGAAAGATCTCGGCGTCGTCGAGCTTGCCGCGGTGCTCGTGTGGAATCGCTGCCAGGGTCGGACGATAGATCTCGTCGAGCCAGCGGCGCGCGGCCTCGCGCTCGTCGAGCCGATGCCCGTCCCGGCCGGACCAGATCGCGCGGTGGTGCTCGAGGTCGTTCAGCATGCGGCGCGCCTGGTTCTCCTGGACGTCGAGCCCCGTGAGCCCCTCGAGGCGCCGCCGATGGTGGCCGGGCTCCACGACCTGCACGCGCAGAAGAACCTTGTGCCCGCCCTCGATGGCCTGCAGGTCCACGTCCTCCACGTCGAAGCCCAGCTGGTTGAGCCGCGCGATGCGTGCGTCCACGCGATACTGCTCGTGTGCCGCGAACACTTCCTCACGCGTGAGCTCGATCCAGAGGGCCTCGTAGCGCATCACGAGCCCGGCCGCGAGGTCGATCGGGTCGAGGCTCCCGGGCAGGCCAAAGCCGGCGGCGATGTCCATGAACTCACCGGCGACGTTCTCCTGCGCGATCTGCAGGTCGTGCGCGCGCACCCCCGGCGACAGCGTCGGCTGGATCTCGGCGGTCTCGGCGTCGACGAGGTAGGCCGAGTAGCGTCCTGCGTCGAGCCGGAACAGCGCGTTCGACAGCGAGCAGTCGCCCCAGTAGAAACCCGCGAGGTGCAGGTTCACGAGCAGCTCGGCCAGGGCATCGAGCAGCTGGTACGACTGCGCCTGCGAAATGCCGCGTTCGATCACGTGTCGGAACGGCATCGAGTGCTTCAGGAAACGCGTCACGAGCAGGCCCCAGCGATCCCGGCCACCGCCCTGCAGGGGGCGATCCGTGACGAGCCCGATCGGCTCCACGACCGGCAGGCCCAGCTGCTCGAGGGCGCGCAGCAACGTGTACTCGCGCTCGGCAATGTGTTCGAGCAGTTCCTTGATGGCGTAGACCGCGCCGCCGTGCTCGACGAAGCGCACCGGGTTGCGGTGCAGTCCGGGCTCGACCTCGACGCACAACTCCGGCGGCCAGTGCTCGAGGGGCGTGGCCCAGGGCAGGTTCAGCGCCGCGGGGTAATCGTCGGGGTGGGCCAGCCGGAACCGCATCGCGGGCGCGCCGGTCGGCCGGCACTCAGCCGGACCGCGCGAACTGCACGTCCTCGAGCAGTTCGGCCGTGGCTTCGTCCTCGAAAACCTCCTCGATCGTGGCCGTGACCTTGCGTTGCCAGTTCGGGTGCTCGTCGCTCGTGCCGGGCACGTTGACCGGGTCGGTCATGCCGATCAGGTCTTCGAGCTGCAGCACGACGAGCGCGGCCGAGCTGCGCGCGAGGTAGAGCTGGATCGCGCGGGCAAGGTCGTCGGAGAACGCCACGTCCGCGCCGGCCGTGACACCGGGGGGCCTGAGCCCCGTGCCCTCGAGTGCCGCGAGCAACGCCGCGCGGTCGTGCGCGCGTTCCTCGTACACCTGGCGGCGGATCTCCTCGCCTGGGAACAGGTCCAGCGCGTCGCGCAACGCGAGGTCGCGCCCCTCCCAGTAGCCGCGCAGCGTCGGCAAGTCGTGTGTCGTCACGGTCGCGATCGCGCGTCGCTCGAAGTGCTCGGGCCGGCGGAAGCGCCCGCCCTCGACCTTCTCGAACAGCAGGACCTTGTAATGGTAGATCGCGTACTCGGGCATCGCGCGCCGCATTTCGTCGGGCACGGTGCCGAGGTCCTCGCCGACGACCAGACAGCGATGCCGGACGCTTTCGAGGGCGAGCACCGACATGAGGTCGTCGAGCGGGTAATGCACGTAGCCGCCGTCGCTCGAGCCGAGCCCCACGGGCACCCACCACTGCCGGAACAGGGACATCACGTGGTCGAGTCGCAACGCGCCGAAGTGCCGCATGTTGGCGGCGATCAGCGTGCGGAACGGCTCGTACCGCGCGGCGGCCAGCGCCTGCGGGTCCTGCGGCGGGATGCCCCAGTCCTGCCCCTTGAGCGCGAGCGGGTCGGGCGGGGCGCCGACGCCGGCCCGCATGCGGTACACGCGCTGGTCGGACCAGGTCTCGGATCCCGCCGGGTTCACGCCGACCGCGTAATCGCCGTACAGCCCGATCGG
>DASUYI010000374.1:0-2997 GCA_036377475.1 Steroidobacteraceae bacterium
CACTAACTGAACTCGACGTCGTGGCTTTCAAATAGCGCGAACTCACCGGCGGTCGCGGCGAAGTCCCACCGTTCGATCCGGCAGCGGCGCGACGTCGAACCGCCCTCGCACCGCACGAGGTTGACCGAGTTGGGCGCGCCGTCGCGCGTGCGCGCCGAGACCGCGGTGCCGGCCTGCACGACCCAGGCGTCGCGCGGCAGGTCACGATACGCGAGTCGCAGCGAACAGGCGTACGGCCAGTGGATGTGACCGCCCATCACCAGGTCCGCACCGGCCTCGACCCAGGCATGGACAGCCTCCTCGCGGCCGTGCAGCAGGTTCCGCTCGTCGTCCGCGCGGACCGCCAGGACCGGCTGGTGCACGAGCACGATGCGCAGCTGCGCAGGATCGGCGCCGCGCAGGCGCTGCACGACCTGTTGGATTTGCTCCTGGGACACCTCGCCGTCCTTGTGGCGTCGTGCTCGCGTCGTGTTGACGCAAGTGACGAGCAGGCCCGGTGCATCGAACACCGGCTCGAGGTCGCGACCGAACGCACGTTCGAAGCCCGCGTACGGCGCGAGCACGCGCGCCGGGACGTTGAACAGCGGGATGTCGTGGTTGCCGGGAATTGCGAGCGTGACCGGCGCCGCCACGCGTTCGACGAACCGGCGGGCCGCCTCGAACTGGCGGGCGCGCGCTCGTTGGGTGATGTCGCCGGACAGCGCGAGCACGTCCGGCCGCTGTGCAGCCGCGAAGGCCAGCAGCGCCTCGACCACCGGTTCCTGCTCCGTGCCGAAATGCGGGTCGGAGACTTGCAGCAGGGTCGTCACGGTCGCTATTCCGGTCGCGCGGGCCGCGGCTTGAGCAGGAGCAGCGGCGCGGGCGCCAGCGTGAACTCGAGCGGCGGCTCCATGAGCTCCGTTTCGCCGTCCGTGGCGACCTTGACGCGTCGAACCGCCGCACTGACCGGGGTCACGGTGAGGCGCGCGAACGCGAAGCTGTCGACACCGTGCGCCTGCGGCAGGCTCCCGAGGGCGCCGCGCAGCATCAACCACAGCAGGCGGGGCGTCGAGACCGGCCTGAGCACGAGCGCCGCGAGTTTGCCTTCCTCCGCGGTGGCCCCGGTCCAACCCATCTGCTCGAGCTGCAGCGGATTGAGGCCGACGAACAGCGTGAGCGTGCTGATCTGCACGTCGCGTCCGTCACGCTCGAGCCGGATCCGCATCGGGTGGTGACCGCGCAGGACCGTGAGCAGCGTCGCCCAGAGCGCGACCGGGCGGCTGCGCCCGTGCCGTTGTTTCTGTTCCTCGCGGATTTCGAGCGCCTCGGGATACAAGCCGACGCTGGCATTCACCAGGAAGGGCTTGCCGTTGACGAGCCCGACGGGCACGTCCACGGGCCCGGCGTCGAGCAACGCGCGGGTTGCCTGCTCGGTGTCGGTCGGGATGTCGTGCGCCCGGGCAAAGTAGTTGAACGTGCCCTGCGGGATCACGCCGTACGGCACCCCCTGCCCGAGGACCGCCCGCGCCACGGCGTTGAGCGTGCCGTCACCGCCGGCCGCCACGACGGCACCGCCGGAGTCGCGTGCAGCGACGACGGCGCGCCGCGCCGTGTCGTCGAGCTTCGCGGCGTCATCGACGAGCAGCAGTTCGTGCGGACGCCTCGCCTCGTTCAGCACGCGGGTGACGGTTGCGACGGCCTCGTCACCGTCGTCGTGGCCCGACGCCGAGTTCATGACGATGAAGAGCCGGCGATCGGAGCTGATGGTCACCGCCCGATTATTCGTGCCGCCCGTGGCCGGCCGGAATGAGCGGAACGGCATGCTTCGACTGCCCTGCCGCCTACTCGCGCCGTGTCCGTACTACTGGTCCTGCTGCTGGCTGCGCTCGCCCGGCTCACGTCGCGCGGGCGAGCAACCCGAGCAGCAGCGCGAGCGCGCCCACCGGCACCGCCCATGTCGCGAGACGCAACGTGCTGACGATGCGTGCGAATTCGCGACGGTCGTTGAGCCGCGGGAACGGCATGCCGGCCGGCACCGGACGACCGAGAAACCGGCACAACGGCTCCCAGCCGTCGGCCACGTCGAACAGCAGCAACCGCTCGGCCGGCACCGTGCGCCGCACCTCGACGACGTGCGCCTCGTAGACGGCGATCGCGTGGTCGCGGTCGAGGAAACGGCCACCGAAGCGTCCATTCCAGATCAACTCGTCGTGCATGCGCCGGATCGACGACGGCAACCACCGCGGCAGCGCGCGATCGATCTCCCAGAGCGTTGCGCGCACGCTGTCGTACCACGGTCCGGCCGGACGCGTCGTCAGCACGACCTTTGCGTCGGGGAACCCGGCCATCAGTTCGCGATGGAATTCGCACGCCGGCCAGTCGATGGCGGCACGGTAGCCGCGCAGGAAACCGACGAAGTCGGCGTCACGATTCCGCTGCGCGTGCAGCCAGAAGCGCGAGTGCCCCGGTCGGGTCATCGCCGTCCGCATGTGGTAACACGGGCCGCAGCCCAGGCGCTCGAGCGCGACCTTGAGCGACGTCGTTCCCGTGCGGCCGAAGCCGGCGCCGATCACGAGCAGTCCGGCCTCGCGTTTCTCCAACGACACGCCCGCTCAGCTCGCCATGATCACGGGTCCGCCCTTCCGTTCCGCGCGCTGGTAGGCGGGACGGGCGCGAATACGATCGAGGTACTGGCGCAGGTTCGGACAGGGCCGCGGACCGCTCGCACGCGCCAGCAACGCTTCGACGGCAAAGCTCATCTGGAAATCCGCCACCGTGAGGTCCGGGCCGGCGATCCAGCGACGATCCGCGAGGTGGTCTTCGAGGAACGCCGTCGCCTGCTGCAGGTTCGGGTCGATCAGCTTCTGCTGCACGTTGCCACAGAGCGACCGCGCGATCGGTCGCACGAAAAACGGCATCGGCTGCTTCGGGATCGTCGTGAACACGAGCTTCATGACCAGCCAGTTCATCAACGAGCCTTCGGCGTAGTGCATCCAGTAGCGGCACTGCCGGTGCTCG
>DASUYI010000375.1:0-2641 GCA_036377475.1 Steroidobacteraceae bacterium
CACGCGTACCTGATGCTGTTCGCAGTGTTCCCGACGATGTTCTTCGGGTTCCTGTACACGGTGTTTCCGCGCTGGATGAACGGTCCCCTCGTGACGCGCACCGAGTACGTCGCGACGGCCCTGCTGTTCGTCGCGGGCACGCTGCTGTGGCTCGTCGGCACGGTCGCGGGCTCGCCGTGGCTCCTGCTCGCCTGCCTCGCCACTGGGCTTGCGCTCGCCGTGGCGCTCTATGCGCTCTTCCGCGTGCTGCTCGGCGCGCCGCAGGCCGTCGCGCACGCCGTGGTCGTGCTGATCGCGCTCTGCGTGCAACTGGTCGCACTCGCGAGCTTCGCCTACGGCGTCGCTCGATCGAATGATTTCGCGCTGCACTTCGCGGTCCGCGCCTCGCTCTGGGGCGGGCTGCTGCCGGTGTTCTTCGCCGTGTGCCACCGGATGATCCCGTTTTTCTCCCAGGGCGCCGTGCCCGGTTACGTGCCGTGGCGCCCGCTCTGGGTCCTGGTCGCCGTCGTCTCGCTCGCGTACGCACGCCTGCTGCTCGGCACTGTGGGCGCGCTCGGGCTGCTGCCGCTGGTCGACGCCGTCCTGTTCGCGTTGACGGCGCTCTGTGCCGTGCGCTGGACGTCGTTCCGGGCGCGCGGCAACCCGCTGCTCTGGTCGCTCTACGCGGGTTACGCCTGGTTGCCGATCGCCGTCGTGCTGCAGACCGCGCGCGATGTCAGTTTCGCGCTCACGGGGGAATGGGCCCTCGGCCGCGCCCCGATCCACGCGCTCGGCATGGGATTTTTCGGCGGCATGCTCGTCGCCATGGTCACGCGCGTGACCATGGGGCACTCGGGGCGGCCGCTGCGCATGGACCGGCTCACGCTCGCCTGCTTCCTCGTGCTGCAGGCCGGCGCGCTGATGCGCGTGCTGAGCGAGGTGCTCGCCGCGCCGTCCGCGGTGCAATGGTTCCTGCTCGGCAGCCTCGCGCTCTGGCTCGGCGCGATCGCCGTCTGGGTCGGCCGCGTCGGCGGCATCTACCTCGCGCCGCGCATCGACGGGAGGCCGGGCTGATGGCCTTGTGGTACCTGCAGCTGCGGCACGCGCACATTGCGTTCGCGATCCTGTCGGTCTCGATCTTCACCGTGCGCGGCCTGCTGATGCTCGCGAACTCGAGCCACGTGAACTCGCCCTGGCTCAAGTACCCGTCGTATGCCGTCGACACCCTGCTGCTCACGGCCGCGCTGATGCTGACCACGGTGATCCACCAGTATCCGTTCCAGACCGGCTGGCTCACGATGAAGGTCGCGCTGCTCGTGGTCTACGTCGTGCTCGGCAGCCTTGCGCTCAAGCGCGGCCGCACTCGCGGCGTACGGATCGCGGCGCTGGTCGCCGCGCTGCTCACGGTGGGGTTCCTGTACACGGTCGCCCGGGCGCACCACCCGCTCGGCATCTTCGCGACGCTCTAGGGGGCTGGCGACAGGTCCTGGCGCGCGCCGGTCAATAAGTACAAGCCGCGGTCCGCGTCGCGCGGTTCCGCCCCCGCGGCCTGCGCCTGCGCCGGCGTCGTCGTGCACACTTGGCGTCATGACCGTGCACGATCCGAACGTGCTTGCGGGGATCCGCTCGCATCACCTGTTCGCGGGGCTCGCGCCGCCGCAACTGCAGCGATTGCTCGCGAACGCACACGTCGAGGACGCCGAGTCGGGACAGGTGCTGTTCGACCGTGGCCAGCCGGCGAAGCACTTCTACATCGTCGTCGAGGGCCAGGTGAACCTGGTGCTCTATTCCAAGACCGGCGAGGAGAAGATCGTCGACATCCTCGGTCCCGGTCAAAGCTTCGCCGAGGCCGTCATGTTCATGTCGGGGCCGGTCTACCCGGTGTCGGCCGTGGCGGCCGCGCCCTCGCGGATCGCGCGTTTTTCGAGCACCGATTACGTCGCGATGCTGCGCGAGAGCCCCGAAACCTGCCTGCGCCTGCTCGGTCACCTGAGCCAGCGGCTGCACATGCGCATTCGCGAGATCGAGTACCTCACGCTCGAGAGCGCCACGCACCGGCTCGTGCGCATGATCGAAGGCCGCATTCCGCCCGGCGCGAACGGTCCGGTCGAGGTGCAGTTGCAGGAGTCCCGCCAGGAAATCGCGTCGCGGCTCTCGATGAAGCCCGAGACGCTGTCGCGGATCCTGCGGCACCTCTCGGACAACGGCGCGATCGAAGTGCACGGCCGCAACCTGGTCGTGCCGGACCGCGCCAGGCTGTCTTCCATATTGGAGTCGCAAAGCTGAAATCCGCCATGTCGGGCCGCGCTTGATTCCAGTCAAGGCGATGCGGGCCTCCAGTCTCTAGAGTCCACCTGTATCGCCGATCGCAAGATCGTGTTCAGGGATCCACGAGGAGACGAAGAATGGCTTCCCACGTACCCGGACGCAGAAACCACCGCCTCGGCGGCTGGGTCGTCGCGCCGCTGGCCGTGACGCTCAGCGTCGCTGCATACGCACAGCAGCCGTCGACGAGCGGCAGCGCACCGCAGGTGCACCAGGCCGAGGCCGCCGCAGGCGCGGCGCCGACCGCCGAACGCATGAAGGCGGGCGAGGAGGTCTACAAGGTCGCCTGCATCGCCTGCCACCAGGCCACGGGCGAGGGGCTGCCGGGGGCGTTCCC
>DASUYI010000376.1:0-6051 GCA_036377475.1 Steroidobacteraceae bacterium
CTCGACCCGATCCTGCGCGCCAAGGCGCAGGACGACCTGCTCGACATCCAGCGCCGCTTCGACACGACGATCATCCTGGTCACCCACGACATCGACGAGGCGTTCAAGCTCGGCCACCGCGTCGCCGTCATGCGGGCGGGCCGCGTGCTGCAGCACGACCGCCCCGCGCGCTTGATCACGCACCCGGCCGATCCGTTCGTGTCGCAATTGATCGGCACGGGCGAGCGGTCGTTGCGGCTGCTGTCGCTGCTCACCGCCGCGGACGCAGCGCAGGCGGGCGCCGCTGTCGAGGGCCCGGAGGTGACCGCGACCGCGACCTTGCGCGCAGCGCTGGCCGAACTCGTCTGGCGTGGCGCCTCGGCCGCGAACGTGGTCGACTCGGGTGGGATCCGGGTCGGCAACCTGAGCCTCCACGCCATCCTGGCGCGAGGCCGCGAGGCGCAATGAGCGCCGGCAACGTCGCCCGGCTGCTCCTGCTCGGGCTGCTCGTGACGTTCCTGCTCGCGCCGCAGTGGTTCGCGCCGGTCTTCGCACCGCTCAACGAGTTCGGCGCGCCGGCGATCTATGACCAGGGCAACCTGCTGTCGCTGGCGCTCTGGCACGTGGTCACCGTCATCGCGGCTGCGTTCGCGAGCGCGCTCGTCGCCGTGGCGCTTGGCGTGTTCGTGACGCGGCCGGCCGGCGCCCAGTTCCTGCCGCTCTCGCGTGCGATGGTCAACTTCGGCCAGACCTTCCCGCCCGTGGCCGTGCTCGCGATCACGGTGCCGCTGGTCGGCTTCGGGCAGGTCCCGACGCTGATCGCGTTGTTCGCCTACGGGTTGCTGCCGGTGTTCGAGAACACGATCGCCGGCCTGGAGGGCTGCCCGAGAGCGACGCTCGACGCGGCCGACGGCATGGGGATGAGCCCCGGCCAGCGTCTGCGGGCCGTCGAACTGCCCCTCGCGCTGCCGCTGATCCTGGAGGGGGTGCGCCTCTCGCTCGTGATCAACGTCGGCACCGCGACGATCGGCTCGACGGTCGCGGCCAAGGGCCTCGGCGAGGTGATCATCGCGGGCCTGCTCTCGAACAACACGGCGTTCGTGCTGCAGGGCGGCCTCGTGACGGCAATGATGGCGATCCTGCTGTACGACGCGATGCGCCTGCTGGAGCGGCGGTGGGTCCGCGGGAGCCAGGGCTGACCGGGTTTTTGCGACCAAGGCTCCAGTTCGGACGCGACCCCGCGTGCAGATACGGCCCGCTTTGCTAAGATCAGGCGAAACACACCCCGCGCGGTTGCAGGATGAACGCCCCCGCCCTGGTCGACGACACCGCGAGTCGCGGCGCCCCGAGCGCCGCCGCGGGCGTTCCGGCGATCGAATGGCCGACCGTCGCGCTGCTCGCCACGTGCATCGGCGGCTGGCTCGCGTTGACGCAGTCGTACGGCGAGATGTCGCTGTGGGTCCTCGCGCCCTGCATCGCTGCCCTGCTCACGCTGCATTCCTCGGTGCAGCACGAAATCGTGCACGGCCATCCGACGCGCTGGTCGCTGTTCAATCGCGCGCTCGGCGTGGTGCCGCTGTCGCTGTGGATCCCGTTCGAGCGGTACCGTGCGCTGCACCTCGTGCACCACCTCAACGAGCGACTGACGGACCCGTTCGACGACCCCGAGTCCAACTACTGGACGCCCGACACGTGGCAGGCGCTGTCCCGGCTCGAGCAGCGCATGATTGCCGCGCAGCGGACGCTGCTCGGCCGCCTGGCGATCGGTTCGTGGTGGCGCATGGGCCGGTTCCTGCGCCACGAGGCGGCCGCGTTCGTGCGCAACGAACCGGGTGTGCGCGGCGCCTGGACGGTGCACCTGCTGGCAGCGACGCCCGTCGTGCTCTGGATCACCGTCGCGTGCGGCATGCCGGTGTGGCTGTACGTGCTCGTGGCGGTGATACCCGGCAACGCGATCCTGCTCGTGCGATCGTTTGCCGAGCATCGCGCGCGGCCGGGCGTGCGGGAGCGCACCGCGATCGTCGAGAATTCCTGGCTGCTCGGGCCGTTGTTCCTGTTCAACAACCTGCACGCGCTGCACCACGAGGAGCCGTGGTTGCCGTGGTATCGCTATCACGGGCGTTATCGCGCGGTGCGCGACCGCCTGATCGCCGACAACGGTGGCCTGGTCTACTCGACGTATTTCGACGTCGCGCGCCAGTTCCTGCTGCGCCCGTACGACGAGCTGATGCACCCGACCGGCCGCGCTCCGGGCAGCGTCGGCACGGGCACGCCCGGCGTTCACGCCGGGTACGGATAGCCGGCCTGCCGCGCTTCGCGGTCCCACTCGAGCGTGCGCGCATAGTCGGCGGACTCGACCGCCGCGAATCCGTCGATCATCAGCGCGTCCCCGAGCGGCGCGAA
Organism: Steroidobacteraceae bacterium; assembly: GCA_036377475.1. GTDB lineage: Bacteria > Pseudomonadota > Gammaproteobacteria > Steroidobacterales > Steroidobacteraceae > RPQJ01. The sequence goes on from DASUYI010000376.1 coordinate 2,383, forward strand.
CCACGAGCGTGCCGACGCTGCGACGAAGGCGTCACGCAGTGCAGCGACGACTTCGGGCGGGGTCGAGGCGGACGTCACGAACGCGGGCACCGTCGCGGGGTCGGTGACATCGAGCACACGGACGCCGCGCGTCAGCTCGGGCGCGTGGCGCTCGATCAACAGGTGCCAGTACGCGTCGAGCGGGCCCACGTCGATGCGTCCCTCGCGCACGCCGTCGAGCACGTTGCGGGCAGTCACGAGGTTGCCGCTCATCGCGCCGTACAGGGTCGGGCGGCGCGGCGTCCGGTAGCCGAGCAGATGGTGGCGAAACGCGTTGAATCCCGAGTGCGAGTGCTCGACGGTCCAGCCGGCGCGCCCGCCGAACGTGTCTTCGAGCGACCGGTACGGCGCGTCTTCGCGCACTATCAGGTTGGAGCGGTACAGCGGTTTGCCGTTGGCCCAGTCCGCGCGTGGCACCGGCGCGGCCACCGGCACGACCGGCGCGAGCCCGAGCGCGAGCGGGAAGCCGCACATGAACACGCAGCCGAGGTCTGGCCGCGACCAGAGCTCCTCGAGCGGCTGCGGCGCCGGGTACGGCACGTAACGCAGCGGCACCCGCGCCTCCGCGGTGATGCGCTCGAGCAGCTCGCGCCAGCGCGCCTCGACCGCGGGCGTCACCGCGTACATGCGCGCGTTGACGATGCGGTCGGTCACGATCAGAGCGGCGCGCCGAGCTCGGCCGAACGCCGCGCCACGTAGGCGTCGATGGCCTCGCGTACGTCCGCGTCGAGCGGCGGCGGCGAATACTCGGCCAGCACGCGCTTCCAGATCTCGGTCGCCCGATGCGTGGCATCGCGGCTGCCGGCCTCCTTCCAGTTCTCGAAATTCGACCAGTCGGAGAGCAGCGGACGATAGAACGCCTTCTCGTAGCGCGCGAGCGTGTGCGTCGAGCCGAAAAAATGGCCCCCCGGTTCGACACCGCCGATCGCCTCGAGCGCGAGATCGTCGTCGTCGAATTCGACCGGCTTGAGCAACTCGGCCCAGGCACGCAGCATCTCGGCGTCGACCACGATCTTTTCGAACGACGCCGAGAGACCCCCTTCGAGCCAGCCGGCCGCGTGATTGATCAGGTGGCTGTGGCTCAGGATCGCCGCCTGCAGCGAGAAGGCGGTCTCGTAGGTCGACTGCGCATCGACCGTGGGTGCGGCATTGACCGCGCTCGTGCGCACCGGGATGCCGAGCCGGCGACCGATCTGCGCGGTGGCGAGCGCGGCGTTGACGTACTCCGGCGTGCCGAACGCGGGCGACCCCGTGCGCATGTCGACGTTCGAGGTGAAGCCGCCCATCACGCACGGCGCGCCGGGATGCACGAGCTGGCACAGCGCAATGATCCCGAGTGCCTCGGCCGTCTGCTGCACCAGTGCGCCCGCGAGCGTCACCGGCGCCATCGCGCCCATCAGCGTGAAAGGCGTGATCACCACGCATTGGCCATGACGCGCCATCGCCATGACGTTGTCGAGGATGTCTTCGTCGACGCGTCGCGGCGAGTTCACGTTCGTGACCGACATCAGCGTCGGCCGCGCAGCAAGGTCGTCGATGCTGCAGCGGTGCTCGATCGCCGACATCGCGACGGCGTCCTCGGCCTGGACGCCACCGACACCGCGTGCCGCCCACACGATGTCCGAACACTCGACGTGTGCCCGATAGGCGGCGAGGTGCCGCACGGGAATGGCGACGTCGACCGGCTCCACGACGATGCCGCCCTGCCAGTGCAGCACCCCGAGCGTGTGCGTCAGCTTGAGGATGTCACGGAACGCGGCGAGGTCGCCGTAGCGACGGCCCCGCTCCAGGTCGGTCGCGTTCGGGGCGCCGTTGACCGGTCCGAAATTGACGGTGTTGCCGCCGACGTGCAGGTGTCGTTCGGGATTGCGCGAGTGCAACACGAACGAGGCCGGTGCGAGCGCGAGCTGCGCCTCGACGAGGTCGCGCCCGAGCCGCACGAGCTGGGTGGCGTCGTCGACGATCGCGCCCGCCGTGCGATAGGCGTCGCGCGCCGCGGCGCTGCGGATCTCGAGGCCCGCATCCTCGAGCACGCGGCAGGCCGCGTCGAGGATCCGTTCGACCTGTTCCGGCGTGAGGATCTCGAGCGGGGCCCAGGGCACTTGCAGGCGCGGCAAGGCCGCCAGGCTCGGGCCCGTCGTGCGCGTGCCCCGGCTCGAGGGGCGGCGGCGCGCGGGCGGGGGCGGTACGCTCATCGGCCGATCATAGAGGGGGGTCGGGGCCTCGTTAAGTGAATCTTGACGGCTCCAGAACTCATTTCCGTGACCGCCGCACGCGCGGAACGCGACCGGATGCCTATCCTGCGACGCAGGAGACCAAGGGTGGCCGCATCGTCATGAAAACACTCGTGCGTGCATGTCTGGCGCTCGTCGTCGCGCTGGCCGCGGGCTGTGCGTCGATGAGCAAGGAGGAATGCCGCTACGTCGACTGGCGCACCGTCGGGTACGAGGACGGTGCCGCGGGTCGGCCGGCGAGCCGTCTCGGCGACCATCGCCGCGCCTGTGCCGACCACGGCGTGGCGCCCGACCTCGCGGCGTACAACGCCGGGCGCGAAGCGGGCATGCGCGAGTTCTGCCAGGGTCACAACGGCTATCGCGTCGGCGCGAGCGGCCAGGTCTATTACGGCACCTGCCCCGCCGACCTCGCGCCGGCGTTCGAGCAGGGCTACGACCGGGGTCGCGAGCTCTACGTGCGCAAGCAGCGCGTGCTCGACGTCGACGCGGGGATCGCCCAGCGGCAGGCCGAAATCCGTCGGCTCGAGGACGGGCTCGCGCGCGGTGCATTCGTCATGGTCGCCGACGCCTCCACGGCGGAAGAGCGGGCACAGGCTGTGATCGACGCCAAGCAAGGCGCGGAACGCATCGGCCGCCTGCGCAAGGAGATCGAGGACCTGCAGGCCGACCGCGTGCGCTACGAGCGCGAACTCGAAGCCTACGAGGCCACCGTCGCCGCCACGTATTGAGCCGCCGGCCCGCGGAGCCGCGCGGACCGCCTCGGTCCTCGCTGTGATACTTTCGGGCGCATGGTTTCCACCGACCGCCCGCGCCGGCGGAAAGGACTCGCGCGATGCACCCGATCGTCCGCCCACGCGCGTGGGCCGGCCTGCTGTGCGGTGTCCTCCTGATGGCTTCGGGCACGGCGCATCCGGCCGCGACGTACGACGAGCTCGTGGGCCTGTGGCAACAATGGCGCACGCTCGAGCATCCGGCCTTGCGCGACGGCGCGCCGGATTACACGACAGCCGCCGTGGTCCGTCGGCACGACGAATTGCGGCGCTTGCAGCAACGACTCGCGGCGCTGGACCCTGCCGGGTGGCCGCGCGAGCAGCGCATCGACTACGAGCTGGTCCGGGCGCAGCTGAACGGCATGGACTTCGACATCCGCGTGCTGCAGCCGTGGGTGCGTGACCCGGCGTTCTACCAGTCGATCCGGACCGAGCAGAGCGACACGCCCGAGCACGAGGGCCCGGTGCACCACGGCATCGTCGAACTCTGGCAGTACTCGTTTCCGCTGGGCCGGAACGACGCGCAGAAGCTCACGGCACAGCTGCGCACGGTGCGGCCGCTGCTCGACCAGGCGCGTCTCAACCTGACCGGCAATGCACGCGACCTCTGGATCACCGGCATCGGC
>DASUYI010000377.1:0-5833 GCA_036377475.1 Steroidobacteraceae bacterium
CGGCGACCGATCCGCTCGCGGCTGCGCCCGGCAACGTGCACGTGATCCGTGGCTCGAGCTGGCGGCACGCGACCGTGACCGAGCTGCGCGTCGCGTTCCGCGACTACGGCGAAGGTCGCCGCGACGACCTCGGTTTCCGGATTGCGCGCTATGCGGAGTGATCGGACATGACGCGCGCCGCGCACACCACCGCCTGGCTCGCGACGCTGGCGCTCGCGGCAGGGGGCGCCGCGACGCTCGCCGTCGCGCAGCAGCCGGCGGCCGGGCCCGCGCAAACGCCGCCGCCGGCGCCGCCGGCGTCCGACACGGCGGCAGGGCCGGGGAAACCGGACGTCGGCGAGGCGAAGCCGCCGATCGACGAGGACAAGACCCCCGAGGCGTCCGCGACCGAGAAGCCGCGCAAGCCCGCGGCCGCCACGGGCTCGCCGCAACGTTTCGAGCCGACCGAGAAAGTGCGGCCCGATTTCGACGTGCCGTTCCCGATCGACATCTGAGGGCCCTGCTGCGAACCGCACCATGAAGAAAACCGCCAATCGTGAGTTCCTGTTCGAGGTGTTTGCGCTGGTCGTGATCGCGATCATGGTGCAGGCGGTCTACGCGACGGTGGTGCGCCCGCGGGCCGCCGCCGCGCAGGCCCGCGACGCAGCGGCGATGCAGAAGGACCCGGACTACGTTCCGCCACGCGACGTGTACGTGATCGTCAAGGACTACGAACAGGAGGTCTGTTTCATCCTCGCGCTCTGGGCCCTGGCGATCATGGGTTACAAGGGCTACATGTTGCGGCGCGGGCGGGAACTGCTGCGCACCGACCTGTTGCGGTTGCCGGAGGGCATGAAGATCCTGCCCGAGGACTCGCGCGACTACGCGCGACAGGTCGAGGCCCTGCCGGCCGAGATGCGTGGTGAGCTGCTGCCGCGCGCGCTGTTGAGCGGCCTCCATCGCTTTGGTTCGACGCGCAACATCCAGGACGTCTCGTCGGCGATCCACGACACCTGCGAGCTCGAGTTCGGTCGCCTCGACGCCGAGCTCTCGATGGTCCGCTACGTCGCGTGGGCGATCCCGGCGATCGGCTTCGTCGGCACCGTGCGTGGCATCGGCGAGTCGCTGCAGCAGGCGCACAAGGCCGTCGAAGGCGACGTGTCCGGCGTCGTCGCGGGTCTCGGCATCGCCTTCAACTCCACGCTGGTGGCGCTCGGGCTCAGCATCCTCGTGATGTTCCTGCTGCACCAGATCCAGCTGCGGCAGGAGCGCGCGGTGCTCGACACCGAGGAATTCCTCGACGCGCACGTCGTGCGCCAGATGCTGGTGCGCTGACCGCGCGATGGACACCGACGCCTTCGTCGCGGTCGAGCTCAACGACGCCGGTATCGCCACGGCGCGAAGCCGCGGCGACCACGGCGCCGAGGCGTTCGGGGAGCCGAGCCCGGGCTACGCCGTGCTGCACGAGGGCCAGGTGCTCGTCGGCCGCGAAGCCGCGCTCCGGCATCGCCTCGCGCCGCTCAACGCGCAGAACCGCCACTGGAGCACCCTCGGCGTCGAGCCGCTGCCCTGGAACGCGCGCGGAGTCGCCACGGGCGCGGACCTGGCATACACGCACCTGGCGGCCGTGCTCGCGCCGGCAGTGCAGGAGGGGCTCACCGAGGCGCTGCTCGCCGTGCCGCCGGGCTACTCGCGCGACCAGCTCGGACTGCTGGTCGGCATCGTCAACGAGTGCGGCGTAACCGCGCGCGGTCTCGTCGACCTCGGGCTCGCCGGCTGCGCGACCGTGCCTGTCGTCCCGCACATGCTGCACCTCGACCTGCAACTGCACCAGGCGGCGGCCACGCTGGTCGAGGCGTCGCGAACCGAGGGCACGCAGCGCCGCTCGCGTTATGAGCTGCTGCCAGGCGTGGGCCTGCTGGCGTTCGACCAGGCGCTCGCCGAGGCGATCGCGACGACGTTCGTGCGCGAGACGCGTTTCGATCCGCTGCACCAGGCACAGACCGAGCAGCAGCTGCACGACCGGCTCCCGGGCTGGACCGCCGCGCTCGCCGACCGCGCGGAAGTCGCGGCCGACATCGAGTTCGGCTCGACGACGCACAGCCTCACGCTCGAGCGCACGCAACTGGTCGCGGCGGTCGAACGACTGAGCGCCGAGGTACTGCGGCTCGTCCAGGGAGCGCGTCCCGCGGGCACGCAGCTGCACGTCTGCGTCACGCCGCGCGTGGCTGCGGTGCCCGGGCTGCTCGAGCGATTGTCCGCGCTGCGCGACTGCCTCGTCGTGACGCTCGCGCCCGCGGCCGGAGCCATCGGCGCGCTGCAGCTCGCATCGTCGATCGTGCGCGCTCCCGATTCGATTTCGCTGGTGCACCGCGTGCCGCTGCAAGCCACCGCCGACGCGATCGCCGCGACGGCGCCCGCGAATGACGCAGTGCCGCCAGAAACGGTTCCAAGTCACGTGCTGTTCCGCGGCCGGGCATGGCCGCTCACGACCGTGCCGTTGACGCTCGGCTGGTCAGTGTCGGGTTCGCCGCGCGCGCTGTCGCTGCCCGCGGGCATCGCCGGCGTCTCGCGAATCCACTGCACGCTGCGCACGATCGACGGGCAGGCCGTGGTCGAGGATCAGAGCACCTACGGCACGTTCGTCAACGACGAACGCGTCGGCGGGCGTGTCGCGCTGCGCGTCGGCGACGTGTTGCGACTCGGCGCACCCGGCGTGACGCTCGAACTCATCCGCGTACTGTCGGACCATGGCGCAACGTAGACGCAAGTTCGACATCTTCAGCATGTCGTTCCTCGACACGATCTGCTGTGCCTTCGGCGCGCTGGTGCTGCTCTACATGATCCTCAACGCCGGCGGCAGTCTGATGTTCCAGAAGGAGACGTCGGAGCTGCGCGCCGAGGTCAACAAGCTCGAGGAGGAGGTGCTGCAGGGCTACTCCGACCTCGTCGTGCTGCGCAACAGCCTCACCCGGACCGAGACCGACGCGGAGCGCACCGAGGGGCTTTCGGACCGCGTGCTCGAGGAAACGGAGCGACTCAGGGAACAGCTCGCCGACGCCGACAAGACCACGGTTTCACGGCGCGAGGCGATCGAGAAACTCAAGGCGGACCTCAAGCAGATCGAGGAGGAACGCAAGCGGCTGCCGGCCGGCACGCCCGCCGAGGGCAAGCCCGGCAACCGCGTCAAGGGCTTCGTGGGCACCGGCGACCGCCAGTACCTGAGCGGCCTCAAGCTCGGCGGCGAGCGCATCATGATCCTGGTCGACGTCTCGGCCAGCATGCTCGACGAGACCGTCGTCAACGTGATCCGGCTGCGCAACATGCCCGAGTCGCGGCGCCTGCGGTCGGAAAAATGGCGCCGTACCGTCGCAACGGTCGACTGGCTCACGGCGCAGATCCCGCCGCGGTCGAAGTTCCAGGTCATCGCGTTCAACGTGAAGGCCTGGCCGATCGTGCCGGACAGCACCGGCCGCTGGCTCGACGGCGACGACGCGCAGGCCCTGACCGACGTGGTCACGCACCTGCGACGCACCGTGCCCGCCGACGGCACGAGCCTCGAGAACGCGTTCACCATGATGAATTCGCTGACTCCGGCCCCGGACAACGTGTTCCTGATCACCGACGGGTTGCCGACGCAGGGCGCCGCGCCACCGCTCGTGCGCAAGACGATCGACGGCGACGGCCGCCTGCGGCTGTTCGAGCGCGCGCTGGCGAAGTTCCCGAACCGCGTGCCCGCGAACGTGATCCTGATGCCGATGGAAGGCGATCCGGCCGCCCCCGCCGCGTTCTGGACGCTCGCGCGACGCACGAACGGCGCCTTCCTGATGCCGGCCAAGGACTGGCCATAGGAGTCTCCATGCGACGCCGGCGCACGCGTGATTTCGAAGTCTTCAGCATGTCGTTCCTCGACACGATCTGCTGCGCGTTCGGCGCGATCATCCTGCTGTTCATGCTGAGCAAGTTCGGCGAGCCGAAGGCGCTCGAGAAGTCGCGCCTCGACCTCGAGGGCCGGCTGCTCGCGCTGCAGGAGGAGCGGGCCGAAATCCGCGGCCAGACCGAGATCCTCAATCGTGACCTGACCGAGCGCGAACGGCAGCTGTCCGACGTGCGCCTGAAGCTCGCTCGGCTGCGCGGCGACCTCAGCAACATCCGCGGCCAGTACCAGGCGAGCGCGCAGGATGCCGAGGTCACCAACACGCTGGAGGGACAGCTCGTCGCGGCGCAGCAGCAGCTCACCGAAGAGATGAAGAAAGTCCTCGGGGCGGAATTCCGGCGCGCGCCGCAGGACGCCGTCGCGGGCCTGCCGGTCGACAGCGAGTACATCATCTTCATCATCGACACGTCCGGGTCGATGGCCAACTACGCCTGGCCGCTGATGCTGCGCAAGATGCAGGAAGTGCTCAATGCGTATCCCAGCGTCAAGGGCTGGCAGGTCATGAGCGACGAGGGCACCTACATGTTCCCGTCGTATCGTGGCCGCTGGTTGCCGGACACGCCGTCGCAGCGCAAGCTCGTGCTCGACCGGCTGCGCGACTGGTTCCCGTTCAGCAACTCGAGTCCGGTGGAAGGAATCGTCGAGGCCATCCGGACGTACTACGCCACCGGCAAGAAGATCAGCCTCTACGTGCTCGGCGACGAGTTCACCGGCGCGTCGATCGACTCCGTGGTGCGCGCCGTCGACCAGATCAACCGCGAGGAGCGCGGCGGCCGTCGCGTGCGCATCCATGCGCTCGGGTTTCCGGTGCGGCCCGACGCGCCGCAGGTCACGAGCATCCGTTTCGCGACGCTGATGCGCGTGCTCTGCACGCGCAACGGCGGCACGTTCGTCGGCCTCAATGAGCCGTCGAGTTACCGGCGCTGAGCCGGCCGGCTACACAAGGTGAATGCAGAAATGCGTCAAGACAGCGGACACGCCGCGCACGGACGCGCGGCCACGAAGCGGGCGCGCACGTCGATGCGTGCATGGGCGTGGTCCGCATCGGTCGCACTGCTCGTCGGCGCGGGCGGTTGCGCGCCGACGCGGTTCGAGACCCCGCCGGACGTGCCGCCGCCCCTGATCGAAAAGATTCCGATCGCGATCGGCGTACACCTGCCGCTCGAGTTTCGCGAAATGGTCTACGAGGAAAAACGCGCCAGCGGTGGCGGCTCGTACTCGATCGGGCTCGGCAAGGCGCAATCGGCCGGGTTCCTGCGCATCCTCGAGGCGATGTTCGAAAAGGTCGTGGTCGTCTCGTCGGTCGCGACGGGTGGGCGCGAAGCGCCCGCGGTCCGCGGCGTGCTGCAGCCCGAGCTCGAGGACTATGCCTTCGTGACGCCGATGGACTCCGGCACGCAGGCCTATGCGGCGAGCCTGCGCTACACGATCCGGCTCTTTTCGCCGGAGGGGAAACTCGCCGAGAGCTGGACGTTCACGGGCTACGGTTCGCAGCCGGCGAGTGCGTTCCCGGGCAAGGGCGCCGAGGCGCTGCAGGCCGCGACGCGGCTCGCGATGCGCGACGCCGCCGCCAAGCTCGCGGCGGAGTTCCGCGAACAGGCGATCGCGCGCGGCCTCGTTGCTCCCGGGGCGACCCCGGCGCCGGCGGAGGTGGCGGCACCGCCGCCGCCCGAAGGCTGAGCACGACGAGTCACCTGACCTACGACGCGGTGTCCGGCTTGCGCGACGAGGGGGACGATTTCCCGTCCTCGGTCGTGGGCAGCAGCAGGATCCACGGCTGCGTGAACGAGATGCCCGTCGTCGCCACCGGCGAGCCGTTCTCCATGCGCGGCCGATAACGCGCGGTGTGCAGCGCTTCGGTCGTCTTCTGCGCTCGTCTTGCGTCGCCCGAGTCGTCGATCACCTTGACCTGGTCCG
>DASUYI010000378.1:0-2465 GCA_036377475.1 Steroidobacteraceae bacterium
GCCAGGCAAACCAGCGCGAGTACCTCCACCGGAACGCGCATGAAATGCGGCGGCTCATGCGGGGTCTTCGGCAGGCCGACCGGTTCGCCGTTGAAGAACACGTCATGGATGAAACGCGTGCTGTAGGCGACGCTGAAGAGACCCGCCAGCGTCGCCCCCGCGGGCAGCAGCCACGCCATCACGGGGTGCGCCGACTTCAGCGCCTCGGCAAAGAACATCTCCTTGGACAGGAAGCCGTTCAGCAGCGGTACGCCGGCCATCGCCGCTGCGGCGACGATCGCGACGGTTGCGGTGATCGGCATCGCGCGGGCGAGGCCGTTCAGGCGCCGCATGTCGCGCGTGCCGGTCTCGTGGTCGATCATCCCGGCAGCCATGAACAGCGACGCCTTGAACGTCGCGTGGTTCATCATGTGGAACACCGCCGCCACGAGTCCGAGCCGGCTGTTCATGCCGAGCAGCAGCGTAATGAGCCCGAGGTGGCTCACGGTCGAGTACGCGAGCACACCCTTCAAGTCGCGCTGGAACAGCGCCGCGCCGCTGCCGAACAGCAACGAGCAGATGCCGACGCCGCAAACCGTCCAGAACCATTCGGGCGTGCCCGCGAGCACGGGCCACAGGCGCGCGAGCAGGAACACGCCCGCCTTGACCATGGTCGCCGAGTGCAGATAGGCCGAGACGGGCGTCGGCGCCGACATCGCGTGCGGCAGCCAGAAATGGAACGGAAACTGCGCGCTCTTGGTGAATGCCCCGAGCAGCACCATCGCGAGCACGATCGGGTAGTGCGGGTGCGCCCGGATCACGTCGCCGGCCGCAAGCACGCCTTCGAGGTCATAGCTGCCGACGATGTTGCCCAGCAGCACCACGCCGACCAGCAGGCACATGCCGCCGGTGGCCGTCACCATCAGCGACATGCGCGCGCCGCGACGCGCCTCGCTGCGGTGGTACCAGTACGAGATCAGCATGAACGAGGTGAGGCTCGTCAGCTCCCAGAACATGACGAGCTGCACGAGGTTCCCCGACAGCACGATGCCGAGCATCGCGCCCATGAACGCCATCAGGAACGCGAAGAATCGCGGCACGGGGTCCTGCGGCGACATGTAGTAGCGCGCGTAGAGCACCACGAGGACGCCCATGAAGGAGACGAGCAGCGCGAACAGCCACGCGAAGCCGTCCATGCGGAAGTAGACCTCGAGGCCGAGTTGGGGCGCCCAGGGGAGGCGCTCACGCACGATCTCGCCACCCGGTCCCGTGACCTCCGGGTAAAGGCTCGCGACGAGCACCGTGCAGCCGAGCGTCACGAAGCCGCCGAGCCAGCTCTCGGCATTGCGCGCATTGGACGGCAGGAACGCCGCGACCAGTGCGCCGATGAACGGCAGCAGGATGATCAGCGTCAGGGTCATCGGCAGAAGTATTGCACGCTCGGGCAGTCGTTCCTCGTCGTGCGCGGGAGCGACCGCACCGCCACGCGGTGATGATGCGTGCCACGATCGCGCGGGCTATGCTCGGTCGGACACGAACGCGGCGTACGACGACGGAGCCCCGCATGACTGACCGAACGCGACCCATGCTGCGTGCGAGCGATTTCGATCCTGAAGTGCTGCACGTGGTCGACCAGTACGTGCACGGCGACATCGACCGTCGGGCGTTCCTGGAACGCGTCGGCCGGCTGGCGCTCGGCACGATGACCGCGGCGAGCGTGCTGGCAGCGCTGAGCCCGCGATTCGCCGAAGCACAGCAAGTCGGCCCCGGAGACGAACGCATCGATGGCCGGTACGTCGAATACGACTCGCCCAGGGGCCATGGTCGCGGCCGCGGTTACCTCGTGCGGCCGGCGCGGGCGAAGGGGCCGCTCCCGGTGGTGCTGGTGGTGCACGAGAACCGTGGACTCAACGCCCACATCGAAGACGTCGCGCGCCGCGTCGCGCTCGCGGACTTCGTCGCGCTGGCGCCGGATGCGCTGTTCCCGCTGGGGGGTTATCCGGGCGACGAAGACCAGGCGCGGGCGCTGTTCCAGAAGCTCGACCAGGTCAAGGCGTTCGAGGACTTCGTCGCAGCCACGCACTTCCTGCGGGCCCAGCGCGACGTGCGCGACCGGCTGGGCGTCGTCGGATTCTGCTACGGCGGTGCGATCGCCAACCGGCTGGCGATCGCGCTGCCGGCGGTCGCGGCCGCGGTGCCGTTCTATGGCAGTGCGCCTCCGCTCGAGGGCGTCGGCGCAATCAAGGCGGAGCTGCTGATCCACTTCGCTTCGAACGACGAACGCGTCAATGCAAGCTGGCCGTCGTACGAGGAGGCGCTCAGGAAAGCCGGGGTCCGATACACCGCGCACGTGTACCCGAACACGCAGCACGGCTTTCACAACGACACGACGCCGCGCTTCAGCCCGGAGCAGGCGCGCATTGCTTGGAACCGCACGCTGGAATTCTGGGGAAAATACCTGCAATAGCCGACACGCCGATGCTATT
>DASUYI010000379.1:0-3763 GCA_036377475.1 Steroidobacteraceae bacterium
GCGGGCCAGATCGGCTACGCACTCGCCTTCCGCGTCGCCTCGGGCCAGCTGCTCGGTCCGGACCAGCCGGTCAACCTGCACCTGCTGGAAATCACGCCGGCCCTCGGCGCGTTGCAGGGCGTGGTCATGGAGCTGAACGACTGTGCCTTCCCGACGCTGAGTCGCATCGTCGCGACCGACGATGCCAAGGTCGCCTTCAAGGACTGCCACGTCGCGTTGCTGGTCGGCGCGCGTCCGCGCGGCCCGGGCATGGAGCGCAAGGACCTGTTGCTCGCCAACGCGCAGATCTTCTCGGCGCAGGGCAAGGCGCTCGACGCGGTCGCCGATCGCAAGGTGCGCGTGCTCGTGGTCGGCAACCCGGCCAACACCAACGCGCTGATCGCGATGAAGAACGCCCCCGGCCTCGACCCGAAGCGGTTCACCGCGATGGTGCGTCTCGACCACAACCGCGCGTTGTCGCAGCTCGCCGAAAAGACCGGCAGCCACGTCAGCGACCTGCGCAAGGTCGTCATCTGGGGCAACCACTCGGCCACCCAGTACCCCGACCTGCACCACGCGACGGTGGACGGCAAGCCGGCGCTCTCGCTCGTGGACCAGGCGTGGTACGCGGACACGTTCATCCCCGTCGTCCAGCAGCGCGGCGCCGCGATCATCAAGGCACGCGGCGCATCGTCGGCGGCCTCGGCGGGTTCGGCGGCGATCGATCACATCCGCGACTGGGTGCTGGGCACGCCGAACGGCGACTGGGTGTCGATGGCCGTGCCGTCCGACGGCAGCTACGGCATTCCCGAGGGCGTGATCTACGGCTATCCCGTGACCTGCAGCGGTGGCAGGTACGAGATCGTGCAGGGCCTCGCGGTCAACGAATTCAGCCGTGCGCGCATGAGCGCCACGCACAAGGAGCTGCTCGAGGAGCGCGACGGCGTGAAGGACCTGCTGTAGGAAGTGTCTAGCGGATAGCGGTTAGCGGATAGTAGGGCGGCCATTCGGCCGCGGACTTCCGAGCCGGGATCCGAACACGACATCGGCGGGTGGCGAGGCACGAGCCTCGCCGCCCGCTAACCACCCACCATGAACACCGGACACAAGCGTCGCCTGCGCGACGTGGTTTTCGGTCCTCCGCGCGATCCGCTCGCGCCGGAGACACGCAAGCAGCTTGCGCTGATCGCGTTCCTCGCCTGGATCGGCATCGGCGCCGACGGGCTCTCGTCGTCCGCCTACGGTCCGGCCGAGGCGTTCATCGCGCTTGGGCCTCACAGCCAGCTCGCGCTCTACCTGGCCATCGCCACGGCGTTCACCGTCTTCGTCATTTCGCTCGCGTACAACCAGGTCATCGAGCTGTTCCCGAACGGCGGCGGCGGCTACAAGGTGGCGACCAAGCTCGTCGGGCCCTACGCGGGCCTCGTCGCAGGCTCGGCGCTGATCGTGGACTACGTGCTCACGATCGCGATTTCCGCTGCGAGCGGCATCGACGCGCTGTTCAGCCTGCTGCCGCCCGTGCACCAGGTCATCAAGCTCGAGGCCGCGGTCGCGGTCGTCGTCCTGCTGATCTACCTGAACCTGCGCGGCATGCGGGAGTCGATCCTGCTGCTCGCGCCGATCTTCATCGGGTTCTGCGTCACGCATTTCGCGCTGATCGGCTATGGCATCGCGAGTCACGGTTCCGGGCTGGTGCCGGAAGTGCGCGCCACGGTCGAGGCGACCCGGGACCTCGCCGGCAACATCGGCTGGTTCTTCGTGCTCGCGTTGTTCCTCAAGGCGTACTCGCTGGGCGGCGGCACCTACACCGGCATCGAGGCCGTCTCGAACAACGTGAACACGCTCAAGGAGCCCCGCGTGCGCACGGGCAAGTGGACGATGTTCCTCATGGCCTTGTCGCTGAGCCTCACGGCCGCGGGCATCATCCTGCTGTACCTGCTGTGGGACGTGCAGCCCTCGCACTCCGGCGAGACGCTCAATGCCGTCGTGTTCGGCGACATCATCGCCAGCCTCGGCTACGACGACACCACGAGCCACGCGATGCTGGTCGTGGTGCTCGCGTTCGAAGGCGCGCTGCTGTTCGTGGCGGCCAACACGGGTTTCCTCGGCGGGCCGGCCGTGCTCGCCAACATGGCGGTGGATCGCTGGGTGCCGAACCAGTTCAGCGCGCTGTCCTCGCGCCTCGTCACGCGCAACGGCGTGCTGCTGATGGGTGCGGCGGCGCTCGCGGTGCTCGTCTGGACCGAGGGCTACGTCGCGCTGCTGGTCGTGCTCTACACGGTGAACGTGTTCATCACGTTCGCGTTGTCGCTGCTCGGCCTGACCATCTACTGGTGGCGGCAGCGTCGCGACGTCGAGCACGGCCGGCGCAGGCTCGCGCTGGCGTCATTCGCGCTGGTGATCGTCGTGGCGATCCTCGCGGTGATCGTCGTCGAGCGTTTCCTGCAGGGCGGCAGCATCACGCTCGCGATCACCTCGAGCGTGGTCGCGGTCGGGTGGCTGGTCCGGCGGCACTATTCACGGATCCGCGAGCGCACCGTGGCGCTCGAGCGCGGACGCCGCTGGAGGATGCACGAGCTGCCGGGCCCGCCGCCCGCGCTGCAGCCCGCCGAACCGACCGCCGTGTTCCTCGTCGGCGCCAGCCGTGCGCTGGGGCTGCACACCGTCGAGCGGGTCGAGGCGCTGTTCCCGAACCACTTCCGCAATTTCGTGTTCGTCAGCGTCGGTACGGTCGACAGCGAGGCCTACGGCAGCGAGCAGTCGCTGCGGACGCTGCAATACGAGACGCGGGCGGTGCTCGATGCGCTCGTGAATTACGCCCACTGCCACGGCAAGGGCTCGTGCTGGTTCGACGCCTACGGCGCCGACCGCCTGCGGGAACTCGAGCGGCTCGCGCTCGAGGTGCGGGCCCGGTTCCGCAACAGCGTGTATTTCGCCAACCGGCTGGTGTTCGAGCACGACTCGTGGTGGACGCGCTGGCTGCACAGCCAGACGCCGCTCGCCATGCAGCGGCTGCTCAACCTGCACGGCCTCGAACTCGTGATCCTTCCGGTGATGCTGGACGGCAGACCGCAGGCGCCCGCCAAGGCGGAGGTCGCGTCCGTTTAGGGTGGGGCGCCGTTCAGGGCGGCAGGATCCCGGCGGCCGGGGTCGCAGTCGACGGTCGCGCTGCCGATTACGACTCCGCGGCCTTGGGGAGGTTGACCACGTTGCTGGGAGGCGCCGTCCTCGCGTCGACCTTCTCGGCCGCCGTGCACACCATGGTGCCTTCCACGCGCGCGCCGCACGTCATCTGCAGCGTGCGATACCGGATGGCGCCGGTGATGCGCGCGTTCGCCTGCAACTCGATGAAGTTCTCGACCTCCAGGTCGCCGCAGATCGTGCCGTTGACGACGGCATCGTGCACATGGACGTTGCCTTCGATGCGACCGTGCTCGCTCAGCACCAGCAGCCCGTGGGTCTCCAGTTTGGACACGACGTTGCCGACGACCTGGCCGTCGATTCGCACGCCGTCCGTGACGATGACGTCGCCGGCGATCTGCACGCCGGTGGCGATGAGGCTCGACAACCGAGACACGTCGATGGAGGGCTGGTCGGTTTTTCTGCGAAACATCGGATGGTCCTCGAAAGGTGTTGCCAGGCTGCGTCGGCCCCGGTCGCGTCAGCGCGTCCTGTTCGTGCGGCCGCTCTGCGCGTTGAAAAACGCGAGGCGGCTTTCCAGCGCGTTCGCTTCCTCGTTCATTGCCGCGACCTGCCGTGCCAGCGCTTCCCGCGTGGAGCGCTC
>DASUYI010000380.1:0-3166 GCA_036377475.1 Steroidobacteraceae bacterium
AATTTCGGCAACGGCTCGACTCCTAAATTCGGAGTGTCCCCAATTTCCGGGTTCGGGCTTGCAGACCGCCTGGCGCCGCTCGCGATCCGTCAGCCCCGCGAGTTCCGCGGCCCGCTCGTAGAACCTCTTCATCGATCCGGCGCGTTCGAGCTCGAGCCGCAGGCCAGGCACGCAGTCGTGGTACGTCGCCACCGAGGCGAGGTGAGCGTTGTTGAGCGCGCGACGGAAGAAGCCGTCGTAACCGGCGTGACCGTCCCAGGTCGCGCGCAGCAGTTCGTAGCGATATTGCAGCCGACCGAACTCCCGCTGTTTCTCGACGCGCTTGTCCGTGTCCGCGAGGCTTGATTCGTAGAGGTGCTTGAGCCGCCGCTGCGTCTCGCGCAGCAGCTGCGCGAACTGCGCCTCGCGCTCCGCGGCGACTTCGAACTTCGCGAGCTCGTCGCTGCGACCGACCGCCTGCAGCCAGCGGCGCAAGCCCTCCTCCTCGACGACGCTCGCGAACGCCTCGTTGAACTCGCTGTCGCCGGGCACGTAGAGCCGCTCGTGCGCGAGCTCGTGAAAAATCGTCCCCACGAGCCGCGTGTCGCGCCAGCCCAGCATTGCGCCGAACACGGGATCGGGCAGGTGGCCCAGCGTGGAATAGGTGGGCACCCCGCCGAGGCTCACGTCGTCGCCCCGGATCGACAATCGCAACGCCTGTGAGCGCGCCGCCGATTCACGGAAGTAGCCGCGGTAGGCCACGCACCCCGCGATCGGAAAGCACCAGCGCCGCGGCTCCACCGAGAACTCGGGCGTCGCGACGACATTCCAGACGACGTAGGGCCGGCCCAGGTCCGCGTACTTGCGATAGCTGCGGCTGTCCGGCAGGGCGAGTTCGGTCTCCGCGAACGAGCGCGCAGCCACCGTGAGCTCGAGGCCGCGTCGCGTCTCGGCGGAGGTCACCGGGTCCGCGAGCACCTGCTCGATCGGCCGACTGCGGCGCACGACCTCCCACTGCCCGCCGGCGGCCTGCATCACGTAGCAGCCGCTCACGAGGGCGCAAAGGAGCATCAATGCCAGGGCGCGCGCGAGCATGCGAGCCAAGAGTAACCGCAGCCGTGCAGGCGTTTCCGCTACGATTCCCGATATGGATGTTTACCTCGTCGGTGGCGCGGTGCGCGACGCCCTGCTCGGTCGAAGCGTGACCGAGCACGACTACGTCGTCGTGGGCGCCACGCCCGACGACCTGCTCGCGCGCGGCTACCGGGCCGTGGGCAAGGACTTCCCCGTCTTCCTGCATCCCGCGAACGGCGACCAGTACGCGCTCGCGCGCACCGAACGCAAGACCGGTGCAGGGTACTACGGGTTTGCGACGCGCTTCTCGCCCGACGTGACGCTGGAGGAAGACCTGGCGAGGCGCGACCTCACGATCAACGCGATGGCGCGCGCCGAGGATGGCAGCATCGTCGACCCGTACGGCGGGCGCCGGGACCTCGAGGCGCGACTGCTGCGACACGTCTCGCCCGCGTTCGTCGAAGACCCGCTGCGCGTACTGCGCGTGGCCCGCTTCGCGGCCCGTTTCGCGCCGCTCGGTTTCACGGTCGCGCCGGAAACGCTGGAACTGATGCGTGAGATCGTGCGGTCGGGCGAGATGCAGGCGCTCGTCGCCGAGCGTGTCTGGGTCGAGACCGAGCGCGCACTCGGCGAGGCGCGGCCGCCGGTCTACGTCGAGGTGCTGCGCGCGTGCGGTGCGCTCGCGGCCGTGTTTCCGGAGATCGACCGGCTCTTCGGCGTACCGCAGCCCGAGAAGTATCACCCCGAGGTCGACACCGGCGTGCACACGCTGCAGGTGCTGGACGTGGCATGCGAACTCTCGGACGACACCGCGGTACGGTTCGCGGCGCTCGTCCACGACCTCGGCAAGGGTGTCACGCCGCAGCGCGAGTGGCCGCGCCACATCGGACACGAGCACGCGGGCGTCAAGGTGATCGCACGACTGTGCGAGCGGTTGAAGGTGCCGAACGAACATCGCGAGCTCGGCATGCTCGTGTCGAAGGAACACCAGCGCGTGCACCGTGCGGCCGAATTGCGCGACACGACCGTGCTGGAACTGCTCGAGACGACGGATGCGTTCCGACGGCCGGACCGGTTCGAGAAACTGCTGCTCGCCTGCGAGGCGGATGCACGCGGCCGCGGCCCCGAGCTGCGCCGGCGTCCGTATGAGCAAGGCCGCCTGCTGCGCAGGTGGCGCGAGGTCGCCGCCACCGTGAAACCGGATCCGCAGGTGCTCGCGGACGCAGACGGGCCCACGATCGCGCGCCACCTGCGCAGCGCGCGCATCGCCGCCATTCGCGCGGTCCGGGAGCCATAAGCCGAGAACCGACTCGCCTCGGGTCGCCGCCAGGTCGGCTCGATGGTTTACGATGCGTGCCTTTCGCCCGCACACAGGACGCATCGTGGATCTGGTACTGCTGATCAAGGCTGCGATCATGGGCATCGTCGAGGGACTGACCGAGTTCCTTCCCGTCTCCAGCACCGGGCACCTGATCCTCGCCGCGTCGCTGCTCGACTTCCACGACGAGCGCGGCAAGCTCTTCGAGATCGTGATCCAGTCCGGCGCGATCCTCGCGGTGGTCTGGGAATTCCGCCACCGGATCTTCACCGCCGTGGCACAAGCGCACCGCGACGCGCAGGCGCGCCGGCTGCTGGTCAACGTTGCGATCGCGTTCCTGCCGCTCGCAGTGCTGGGCCTGCTGTTCGGCAGCGTGCTGAAGGCCCACCTCTTCAACGCGACCACGGTCGCCACGGCCTTCATCGTCGGCGGGCTGCTGATCCTGTGGGCCGAAAAGCGTGAGCACGTGGTGCGTGTCCACTCGGTGGACGACATGACGGCCCTCGACGCCCTGAAGGTCGGCATCGCGCAGGCGTTCGCCCTGGTGCCGGGCACCAGCCGCTCGGGCGCGACGATCATCGGCGGACTGCTGTTCGGGCTGTCGCGCCAGGTCGCCACCGAATTCACGTTCTACCTGGCCATCCCGACGCTCGGCCTGGCGTCGCTGTATTCGCTGTACGACCAGCGCGCATTGCTGGCCGTGGATGACCTCGGCATGTGGGTCGTCGGGATGGTCTTTTCGTTCGTCTCGGCGTTCGTCTGCGTGCGCTGGCTGATCCGCTACGTGTCGACGCA
>DASUYI010000381.1:0-4937 GCA_036377475.1 Steroidobacteraceae bacterium
TTCGGGAACTCGCGTGCGTGCATCAGGTTGCAGCGCGTCAGCAGTTCGTTGGCCGAGAGCACGCCGTTCAGTGACTCGCCCGGAATGCCCATGAAGCTCGGGTAGCCGGCGCCGGTGCCGACGAAAACGGCGTGAAACCCCATTTCCTCGACCATCTGTTCGATCGTGAACAGGCGTCCGACCAGCGTGTTGCACTCGAAGCGGATGCCGAGCGCCTCGAGCTTGGCGATCTCGGCGTCGACGACCGTGTTGGGCAGGCGGAAATCCGGGATGCCGTATTTCAGTACGCCGCCCGCCTCGTGGAAGGCCTCGAACACCGTGACCTCGCAACCCGCCTTCGCCATGTCGGCGGCGCACGCCATGCCGGCCGGCCCCGAGCCCACGATGCCGACGCGAAAGCCGTTGCGCTCGATGTACGGCACGTTGGACCAGCCTTCCTTGATCGCGAGGTCGCCGACCCAGCGCTCGAGCCGGCCGATCGCCACGGGCTCGAGCGACTCGCCGACGGTGCAGACGCCCTCGCACTGGTGCTCCTGCGGGCACACGCGACCGCACACGGCCGGCAGCAGGTTGGTCGAGGTGATGACGTCGTAGGCGCCGCGGTAGTCGCGCGCCGTGATCCGGGCGATGAACTGCGGAATGGGCACGTTGACGGGACAACCCGACACGCACGGCTGTTCCGGGCACATCAGGCAGCGTTCGGCTTCGAGCTGGGCATCCTCGACGCGGTAGCCGTGGGTGACCTCCGCGAAGTTGCGTGCGCGCTCGCGCGGGTCCTGTTCCTGCGCGGGCGTGCGTGCCTGCGGGATCATCCGGATGGTCTTCTTCTTCGGCCGGGTGGCGGCGGCTTCCATCATGGCGTTCACTCCGCGACGACCGGGGTGGCGGTGAGGCTGCGCATGCGGCAGTTCTCGTCGTAGCGCGCGGCGGCTTCGCGCTCGGTCTCGCGATAGCGCTGCAGCCGGAACATCAGGTCGTCGAAGTCGACCTTGTGGCCGTCGAAGTCGGGACCGTCGACGCAGGCGAACTTGACGCCGTCGCTCAGCTTGACCCGGCAGCCGCCGCACATGCCGGTGCCGTCGACCATGACCGGGTTCAGGCTCACGACGGTGCGGATCCGGTGCGGCCGCGTCGCTTCCGCGCAGCCTTTCATCATGATCGGGGGGCCGATCGCGACGCACTCGTCGATGTCACGGTGCCGGGCGATCGCCTGCTGCATGCCGACCGTGACGAGGCCCTTGATGCCGGCAGACCCGTCGTCGGTGCAGACGATGAGTTCGTCGCAGACCGCGGCGAACCTGTCGCCCCAGAACAGCAGGTCCTTGTTGCGGAAGCCGAGGATGCCGATGACGTAGGCGCCGGCTTCCTTGTAGCCGCGCGCCTGGGGATAGACCGGCGCGACGCCGAGGCCGCCGCCCACGCACATGACCTTCTTGGCGTCGCCGAGGTGGCTCGGCTTGCCCATCGGTCCGACCATCGCGAGCAGGCGGGAGCCCGCCTTGCAGTCGCGCTGCATCTCGCGCGTGGTCTTGCCGACCGCCTGGACGACCAGCGTGACCGTACCGCGGTCGCGGTCGAAGTCGGCGATCGTGAGCGGGATGCGTTCGCCTTCCGGGTGCGACATCACGATGACGAACTGGCCGGGGCGTGCCGCCTTCGCCAGCATCGGATGTCGCACCTCGAGCAGGAAGGTGACGTCCGAAAAATCCTGCCGGGCCACGATTTCGAGCCCGGCGCCCTGCGGTGCCTGATTCATTCCGTTCCCCCAGTCTCCCTCGCTTTTAACGAAGGTTTCAGGAGAAACAAATGCGGGTATATGCCGATGAACCCACGGTCTCCCTGTAAGTGCACCCGCGGCGGCGAACCCGGGGAATGCGCGACCCCGCGCAGGCTTGGCAAGCGTCGCGCCGACGCCTAACCTTGACCGCTTTTTGCACCGCACAGAATCCTCGATGCAGGACTCGCTCGCCTACGCGCTCGCGATCGTGGCCACGTTCGTCGTCAACGTGCCGTTCGGCTACTGGCGCGCGGGCGTACGCAAGTTCTCGGCGGCATGGTTCGTCGCGGTACACGCCGCGGTCCCGGTCGTGGTCGGGCTGCGCTTCGCGCTCGGGCTGCCGTTTCGCTGGGCCGTCTTTCCGCTGTTCGTGATCGCGTACTTCGGCGGGCAGACCGTGGGCGCGCGGCTGCGTCGACGCGCACGCACCTGACGGATCAGCCGAGCCGGCCGTAGTCCGCGAATCGTTCGATCACGCGGGCGAGTTCGGTCGCGTCGAGCAGCTTCGGCTCGAGCCCGGCGGCACGCAGCGTGAGCCATTGTCCGGCGAGGTTCTCGACTTCGAGCGCGACCGCGCGCGCGACGGCCAGCGTCGGGCCGGTGGCGACGACGCCGTGGTTCGACAGCAGCGTCGCGCGCCGGCCTTCGAGTCCGCGCACGGCGTGCGCGGCCAGTTCCGCAGTGCCGAACGTCGCGTACGGCATGCAAGGCACGTCGCCGCCCGCGAGCGCGATCATGTAGTGGAACGGCGGAATGCCCAGGCCGGCGCACGCGAGCGCGGTGGCCTTGGGGCTGTGCGTGTGCACGATCGCGCCCACGCCCGGGCAGGCGCGATAGACCGCTGCGTGCATGCGCCATTCGGACGACGGCCTCGAAAATGGGGACACTCCGAATTTCGCGGAAAATGGGGACACTCCGAATTTTCCTGTCGGAAAAATAGGAGTGTCCCCATTTTCCGCGAGGCCGAGCTCCACCAGGCTCGCCGGCGTGAGCTCGGCGTACGGCGTGCCGGCGGGCGTGATCACGAGGCCGGCCGGCGACCTGATCGAGACGTTGCCCGACTTGTTGGGCATGAGGCCTGCGGCGTCCAGCGCCTGCGCGACCGCCACGAGTTCGGTCCTCGTTTCATGCGCCGTCGCGCTCATCGCACGCCTTCCGCGCGTTCGGGGTACAGCCGCAAGAGGCCTTCATGGCTCGCCTCGGCGACACCACGCTCGGTGACGATGCCGGTGACGAGCCGGGCGGGCGTCACGTCGAACCCCGGGTTTGAGACCGCGCTGCCGGGCGCGACGATCTCTACGTCGGCCAGCACGCCCCCGGCGGAGCGCCCGCGCGCGTGCGTGACCTCGAGCGCCGAGCGCTCCTCGATCGGGATCTCCCGCACCCCGTCGCTCATGCTCCAGTCGATGGTCGACGTGGGCAGCGCCGCGTAGAACGGTACGTCGTTGTCGCGCGCTGCGAGCGCCTTGAGGTACGTCCCGATCTTGTTCGCGACGTCGCCGGTCGCGGTCGTGCGGTCGCTGCCGACGAGGCAGAGGTCCACTCGGCCGTGCTGCATCAGGTGGCCGCCCGTGTTGTCCGCGATCACCGTGTGCGGCACCCCGTGCGCGCCGAGCTCGAACGCGGTCAGGAACGACCCCTGGCTGCGGGGCCGCGTCTCGTCCACCCATACGTGCACGGGGATGCCGGCCTCGTGCGCCGCGTAGACGGGCGCGAGGGCCGTGCCCCAGTCGACACAGGCGAGCCAGCCCGCGTTGCAGTGCGTCAGCACCTGCACCGGCGCGCCCTGCGGCTTTCGCTTCGCGAGCGCCGCGATCAGTCGCAGGCCGTGGCGGCCGATCGCTTCGCATGCGGCCACGTCCTCTTCCGCGATCACGGTCGCTTCCCGGTAGGCTCGCGCGACCCGCTGCGGCGGCGGCACCTCGCGCAACACGCTCACCATGCGCGCCAGCGCCCAGCGCAGGTTGACCGCCGTCGGCCGTGTCGCCCCGAGTTCCTGCACGGCGTGCCCCAGCATTGCGTCGCCCGGGTCTTCGCGCATCGCCAGCGCGACGCCGTATGCCGCCGTCACGCCGATCAGCGGCGCGCCACGCACGACCATGTCGCGAATCGCCACGGCCGCGTCGGCCGCGCAGTGCAGGTGGCGCAGCTCGAACTCGAACGGCAACCGGGTCTGGTCGATGACCGCGACCGTTCCCGCCTCGTCGGCGACGAATATCGTGCGATACGGCCGACCGTGGACGCGCACGTTGGCGTCGCTCAGGCGCCGCGCAGCACGCGACCGGCGACCGCGTCCAGCTTTTCGAGCAGTGCCGGGTCGCGCGCCTCGGGTCGCGTCAGGATCGCCGCATCGAGCGCGTGGTCGGAGCCCGCGGGGCACGGCACGTGCTCCGCCGGAAAGTCGCGGGCGAGCCGCGCGAAGAGGCGCTGCGCCTTGCCCCCGTTCTCGTGCATCACCGCGACCAGGCTCGCCACGTCGACCGGCCCATGCGTCTCGTGCCAGCAGTCGTAGTCGGTCACCATCGCGACGCAGGCGTACGTGATCTCCGCTTCGCGCGCGAGCTTGGCCTCGGGCATCGAGGTCATGTGGACGATGTCGTAGCCGAGGCGCTTGTAGGTGAGCGATTCGGCCAGCGTCGAGAACTGCGGGCCTTCCATGCAGACCGCGGTGCCGCCGCGCGCGTACGCGATGCCCTCGGCATCGGCCGCGCGCGCAACGAGGTCCTGCAGCGCCGGACCGACCGGGCGCGCGAACGAGACGTGCGCCACGCAGCCGCGACCGAAAAACGAGGTCTCGCGGCGAAACGTGCGATCGACGAAGTCGTCGACGAGCACGAAGGTGCCGGGGCTGAGCTCCTCGCGGTACGAGCCGCAGGCCGAGAACGAGACGAGGTCCGTCACGCCGAGCCGCTTGAGCGCGTCGACGTTGGCGCGGTAGTTGATTTCGCTCGGCGGGATGCGGTGCCCGCGGTCGTGCCGCGGCAGGAACACGACCCGCGTGGTTCCGACCCGCCCGGTCCGAAGCAGGTCCGACGGTTCGCCCCACGGCGTGTGCACGCGCTGCTCCTGCACGTCCTCGAGCCCGGGCAGGTCGTAGATGCCCGAGCCGCCGATGATCCCCAGCACTGCCTGCGTCATGGGGACACTCCGAATTCTGCAG
>DASUYI010000382.1:0-5275 GCA_036377475.1 Steroidobacteraceae bacterium
AACGCGTCGTCGGGGGCGATCTGCCCGCCCTCGATCGCCCGACGCAATGCCCGCTCGAGTTGCTGGTACAGCGGACGGTGATCACCGTCGCCGAGCGGACCGATCCGTTGCGCGAGCGTCGTCATGCAGTGCCTCCGGGCCCATGCCGGGACACTTACGTGCCCGTGGCAGTACCAAAGAAATACCAATCTTTGGAAAGGATGTCCAACGAATGTTTCGCTTTGGCCGAATTTACAGGTAAAAACAGCTACTTATCGAAAACACTCGGACGCCCGCTCAGGGGACTGGTACTTTTGCTTTATTGGTTCTATATTGGACATACATTGATGCTATCCGGGTCGCGACCAGGGCGGACCCGCCCGAGCGCGGCAACAGTCGTCCACCGTCACGCTGGCCCTGCATGCCAGCAGCCTAGGGGGCAACGCGCATGTTCCACCGACGTCCGAATCTGATCCGGTCCGCCGTGCTCGCCGCGCTGGCGGGCCACGTGGGCATGGTCCAAAGCCAATCCGTGCCGGCCGAGGAACTCGAGGAAATCGTGGTGACCGGCATCCGGTCGAGCTACCGCGCGTCCCTCGAAACCAAGCGCGAGGAAACGGCCGTGGTCGACGCGATCACCGCCGAGGACGTGACCAAGTTTCCCGACAAGAACCTCGCCGAGGCGCTGCAGCGCATTCCGGGCGTTTCGCTGAATCGCGAGTTCGGCGAGGGTGAGCGCATCAATATCCGCGGCACCGACGACAGCCTGACCAAGATGCTGTTGAACGGCCACAGCCTCGCCACGGCCGACTGGTTCATCCTCGACCAGCTCAACAGCACGCGCAGCTTCAACTACCTGATGCTGCCGGCCGACATCATCGGCGAGGTCAAGGTCTTCAAGACGCAGCAGGCGGACCTCGAGGAAGGCGGCATCGGCGGCACGGTCGACGTGATCACGCGCAACCCGCTCGACCTCGCGCCGATGACGCTCTCGGGCACGCTGCAGGGCGCCTACTCCGAGCTCGCCGACGAGATGGATCCGCAGGCGTCGGCGCTCTTCAGCTGGAAGAACACCGACTCGACCTTCGGCGTGCTCGTGGCGGGCGTGTACCAGAAGCGCACGGTGCGTCGCGACGGCGTCGAGGTGCTCGGGTATTTCGACGCGGACCCGAGCGACACGGGCGAACTGCTCGCCCCGTCGCTGATCGGCTCGGCCCTGTTCCAGCAGGAGCGCGAGCGCGTCGGCGGCAACGTGGCGCTGCAGTTCCAGCCGAACGAGTCGCTGCTGGCCACCCTGACCGGCCTGTACTCGAAGTTCGACGGCGACAACGTGAACGAGAACTTCATGGCGTGGGGCTCGCGCGCGCTCGCGAACGGCGGCACGCTGACACCGTCGACGATCCAGGACGGCACGGCCGTCGCCGGCACGATCGAGTCACGCCGCAACCCGACGACCGGCGCGCTCGAGGACTTCGGCGTGGTCTACGACGCGATCGATCGCATCGCCTCGACGGACACCTCGAACATCGATCTCGACGGCGAGTGGGCGCTCAACGACGCGTGGAACTTCCACTTCCGCGCGGGCCGGACGGAGGCCAACGGCGACACCGAGGCGCAGCCGTTCGTCGAGTTCGGCGCGCCGGCGAGCTTCACGTACGACCTGCGCGGCAAGGCGCCGCAGGTCTCCTACGCGAACATCGACCCGACCGACCCGACCGACCTGCAGTTCATCTTCAGCTCGCTGCACCAGATCCTCAACGACGATTCCGAGACCTACGCCTACGCCGACGCGGAAACCGAACTGGGTCTCGGCTTCCTCGACTCGATCAAGTTCGGAGCCAAGTACACCGACCACGACCGCGAGCTGCGCTTCAACGCGACGACGTATGGCGGCTTCCACGTCCCGATCAACACGCTGCCGGCCTCGGCGTTCGCCGGTGCGATGACGCCGGGCGACTTCCTCGATGCGATCAAGGCGTCCGGCACGATCGACCGCTACTGGCAGATCAACCGCAACGAAGTCGAGCGCATCCTGTTCGAGAACCTGCGCAACGGCCCGGGTCGCGTGCTGTACCCGCAGCAGAGCTTCTCGATCGCCGAGGACGTGGCCGGCGGCTACCTGATGGCGAACCTGAAGGGTGAACGCTGGCGCGGCAATGTCGGCGTGCGTTACGTCCGCACCGAGCAGACCTCGAACGGCAACGTGGTCAGCCCGACCGGCGCGATCGAGAATCCCTACGGCAACTACGACCCGATCAGCGTCGACCGCAACTACGACAACTGGCTGCCGAGCCTGAACCTGGCCTTCGACTTCACCGACGAGCTCGTCGGTCGCTTCGCGGCGGCCCGCACGATGACGCGTCCGGACTTCACCGACATCGCGCCGCGCGCCAGCCTGAACCCCGGCGCCTTGACGGCCCAGACCGGCAACCCTGACCTCGACCCGTTCGAGGCGGACCAGTTCGACGTCTCGCTCGAGTGGTACCACGGCGAGGACGCGGCCATCGTCGGCGCGCTGTTCTACAAGGACATCAAGTCCTTCATCACGGACAGCGTGCAGACGATCAACTTCAACATCAACACGGCTTCGCCGCCGAGCCTCCAGTGCGTCGAAGTCGGCACCGACCTGTGGAGCTGCCCGTTCACCACCAACGTCCGCTCGAACGGCGGCGGCGGCGAGGTCAAGGGCTTCGAGTTCGCCATCAACCAGCCGATCGCGGCCGGCTTCGGCTTCAACGCGAACTACACCTACTCCGACGCGTCGGCCGATAACGGCGACCCGATCCCGGGCAACTCCGAGAACACGTACAACGTCGTGGCGTATTACGAGAACCCGCGCGTGGGCGCGCGGCTCGCGTACACCTACCGCGACGACTTCTTCGTCACGTTCGACCGCTCGACGGAGCTGAACCAGGACGGGTTCGGCCAGCTCGACGCGTCGGTGTCCGTCGGCATCAACGACAACATCGCGCTCACGTTCGACGCGCAGAACCTGACCGAGGAAGAGATCGTGCAGTACGCGGGCTCGAAGGCCCGCCCGCGCGCGATCTACGACAACGGACGCGTGTTCTACTTCGGCGTGCGGATGAAGTATTGATCGACGGCCGGGCCTCCCCGCTTCGGCGGGGAGGCCACGGCGCTCATCGGCCGCGTCAGTCGAGTGCTTCCCAGGCCGAGACGAGCGGCGCGAGCACGGCGCGGACCGGCTCGAGCTGCGCCGCGTATGGGCGGTGCCGGCCGATCGAGCGATCCGTGAAGGGCTCCGCCACCTGTGCGTAGCTCGGCGTCGGCGAATACGTTCGCTGCTCGTGGAAGCGCAGGCAGGCCTCGTCGAACGGCAGCCCGACGTGCTCGAGCAGCCGGGCGACGACGTCACGCGGGTTGGCGACCATGGACTCGTACCGCAGAATGAATTCGCGCGGCTCGAGTTCACGTCGATAGTGCTCGTGCAGCCGATGCACCGCGGCGAGGTAATGCGCCGTGTCCTCCAGTCGATAGCCGCAGTGAAAACCATGGTTGAGCTGGTGCGACATCATCGAAACACAGACGTCGAGCGGGTGGCGCGCGAGGTGCACGAGCGGCGCGTCCGGAAACGCGATGCGGATCAGCGGCAGCCACACCTCGTTGAACGGCATCTTGTCGACGAAGTACTCGACGCCCGGTACGAGCAGGCCCTGGCGCTCGGCGCGCGCGAGGTAGTGGTCGCGGAACACGGCCGCGAGGTGATGGCGGTCGGCGGTCATCGCGCCGTCGAGGTTGAGCGGGAACGGCTCGCGCGCCGGCAGCAACTGGTGGCTGAGCTCGCGCCACTCGCCCGCGAAGGGCAGCTCGCCGCCGGCACGGATCGCTGGATGTGCGGCGAGCACCCGTTCCACCAGCGTCGTGCCCGAGCGCGGAAAGCCGTAGACGAACAGCGGCTGCGGCACGTCGCCGCGGCGCGAGGCGCGCGGCAGCCGCGCGAAAATGCGGCGCGTGAAGTAACGTTCGAGGCGCGCGAAGAACTGCTCGACCGCGGCGGTCTGGTAGCGCAGCCCGCCCGCCTCCGCGGCGAGCTTCTGCTTGCCAGCGACGAAGTCCCGCCAGGCCTCGACGTAACGTCCCGCACGGTCCTCGAGCCGCCCGCGCTCGAGCAGGGCGTCCCCGTTCAGCACCGGGGCGGCCGCCAGCAACGTCAGTGCGTCGGCGACGCGACCCTCGCGCGCCAGGTACTGGGCGCGCAGCAAGTCGACCTCGCGGGCCGACCCCGCCGTGGCCGCGCGTTCGAGGAGCGCCTCGGCACGCCTCAGGTCGTGCTGCACCTCGCAGGCCTTCGACCAGTACGCGAGCGTGCGGACGTCGCCCGGCGCGAGCCGATCCGCCCGCGCGTACAGGGCTTCCGCTTCCTCCGGACGCCCCTGGCGCATCAGGTTCAGCCCCAGCGTCACGAGCGTCGCGCCGCGCTCGTCGCCCGACTCGAGCGCACGCCGCAGGTGCCATTCTCCCGCGACGAGTTCGTTGCGCTCGGACAGCAGCGTGCCGAAGCGTTCGTGCAACGCCGTATCGTCCGGCAGGCGTGCGAGCGCACGCCGCGCGAACTGCTCGGCTTCGTCGGCGCGACCCGACCGTGCCAGCAGGTCGATCGTCTCTTGCCAGGCCCAGGCGCAGTCCGGGTCGGCCCGCAGCACGCCCGCCAGCGCATCCGCGGCGCGCTTCACGTCGCCCGCGGCAATGACGGCGCGCACACTGTCTCGATCGGTGGTGGTTGCGGTGCTGACCATCGGGTCGATGCTGCGCCTGGGCTGCGAGCGTGGCGAATGACGGACGGAGTGTACTGAGCCGATGCGACTCGTGGCGAACCCTGCCGGACGGCGCGCGCACTGGACGCTCGCGCTGGTCGCGATCATTCCCGCGCCGCAGAGCGTCGTCGAGACCGGCGCGAGCGTCGAACTGCACGACGGCTTCGTCATCGAGGCCAGTGGTGGCCGCGAAGCGCAACAGGTCGCGGCGCAGTTCACGGAGCGCCTCGCGACACACCCCGGTCTTGCGGCATCGGTTCGCGCGCCCTCCCGTCAGCCGCGGGGCGCGGGCGTGCGCGTCCGGTTCGAGCTGCGACCGCGCAGCGATCTTCCGGCCGAAGGGTATCGCCTGGTCGTCGCGCAAGACGGAGTGACGCTCGAGGCCGCCGACGTCGCGGGCCTGCGCCACGGCGCCGTGTCGTTGTGGCAGCTCGCGGCTGCGTCGGCCGACGCGACTTTCCAGCAAGGAACGAGCGCGCCCGTCGTGCGCCTGCCGACTGTGCGCATCGAGGATGCTCCGG
>DASUYI010000383.1:0-2316 GCA_036377475.1 Steroidobacteraceae bacterium
GCCACAATGTGACGCAAAGCATTGATTAGTCGAAACAATTACTTAATACTGCGCCGCGTTTACAGGGGTGCCCCTTGGTCTTTGATTTCTCGTTCATCCTGGTCGTCGCCACGCTGGTCACCGGCCTGATCTGGGCCGCGGACGTCTGGGTGCTCAAGCCGCAGCGCGTGCTCGCGGCCAACGGCGACGTGATTGCCGCGCGCGAACCGGTGGTGGTCGAGTACGCGCGCTCGTTCTTCCCGATCATCCTGATCGTGCTCGTGATCCGCTCGTTCCTGTTCGAGCCGTTCCGGATCCCGTCCGACTCGATGATGCCCACGCTGCTCGACGGCGACTTCATCTTCGTCAACAAGTTCACCTACGGCCTGCGGCTGCCGGTGCTCAACACCGAGATCCTGGCGCTCGGCGAACCGCGGCGCGGCGACGTCGTCGTGTTCCGGCTGCCGTCGGACCCCTCGACCAACTACATCAAGCGGCTCGTCGGACTGCCCGGCGACCACATCATCGTGCGCGAGAAACGCGTCTACGTGAACGGCGAACTGCAGCCCGTGGAGCTCGACGGCATGTCCGAGCCCTACGGCAGCACGCCCCCGGCGCAGGTCGGCGTCGAGCGACTCGGCGCGACGCAGCACCGGACGCTGTACATCGCCGAAAGACCGTCCGTCGACTTCAACGATGTCGTGCCGTCCGGTCACTACTTCTTCATGGGGGACAACCGGGACAACAGCCGCGACAGCCGTTTCCCGGAAGTGGGATTCGTGCCGGCCGACCACGTCGTGGGCAAGGCCGTCCGGATCTGGCTCAACTGGAACCTGCCGCATGCGCCGATCTGGGGCCGCATCGGCGACGCGATCCACTAGAACAGAGGGAGTAACAGCGATGAAGCAACGCCAGCGCGGCGCCACTTTTCTCGGCATCGTCGTCATCCTGCTGATCCTCGGCTCGGCACTCTACGCGGGCATCCGGCTGGCGCCGGTGTACCTCGAGTACACCAAGGTCGCGCGCGCGCTCGAACAGGTGCGCGACGAGAACGCCGCCGTCGACACGAATTCGCAGCAGATCCGCAATGCGCTCGAACGACGCTGGGACGTCGAGGACATCAAGCGCATCGGCTGGAAGGAGATCGGCATCGCCAAGACCACTGACGGCTTCGACGTGACCGCGTCGTACCAGGCGGAGGAGCCGTTCGTCGCGAACGTGTACCTGCTCGTCAAGTTCGACAAGACGGTCACGAT
Organism: Steroidobacteraceae bacterium; assembly: GCA_036377475.1. Classification (GTDB taxonomy): domain Bacteria; phylum Pseudomonadota; class Gammaproteobacteria; order Steroidobacterales; family Steroidobacteraceae; genus RPQJ01. Next base: position 1,236 of record DASUYI010000383.1, read on the forward strand.
CCCGCAGTAGCCGACGGTACGTCTTGCGCGACGCGGGTCAGTGGGCCGCCCGGCGGCTCGGGTATCGCTTCCGGGATCCCGCGCTGCTCGAGGCCGCGCTGACCCACCGCAGCGCGAGTCGCACCAATTACGAGCGGCTCGAGTTCCTGGGCGACTCGGTGCTCAACTTCGTGGTCGCACTGCTCGCGTTCCGCGCGTTTCCGGACGCGCCGGAAGGCGACCTGAGCCGCTACCGTGCGGCGCTCGTGAGCGCCCCGACGCTCGCCTCGGTCGCGGGCTCGCTCGACCTCGGCGAGGAGCTGCGGCTCGGCAGCGGCGAGCTCAAGTCGGGCGGCTTCCGGCGCGATTCGATCCTCGCCGATGCGCTCGAGGCGCTGATCGGCGCGATCTACCTCGACGGCGGGCTCGAGGCCGCGTCGGAAACGGTCGGCCGCCTGCTCGGCGGCAAGCTCGAGGAACTGCCCTCGGCCGAGATCCTCAAGGATCCGAAGACGCGACTGCAGGAAGAGCTGCAATCCCGCGGGCTCGCATTGCCGCGGTACGCGCTCGAGGAAGTCGGCGGCGAACCCCACGAGCAGTGGTTTGTCGCAAGCTGTGAGGCGACGGACCTGAGGCTGCGTGCCACCGGCCGCGGCACGAGCCGTCGCCGGGCGGAGCAGGAAGCGGCGCAGAAGGTGCTCGAGGCCATCGCGCGCGGCGAGGAGAACGCATGACGGACGAAACGGAACTGTCCCCCGCCGAGGCGAAGGTGCGCTGTGGTTTCGCGGCGCTAGCCGGGCGACCGAACGTCGGCAAGTCGACGTTGCTGAACGCGCTGCTCGGACAGAAAGTCAGCATCGTGAGCCCGAAGCCGCAGACGACCCGCACGCGCATTCACGGCGTGCTGAACCGGCCGGGCATGCAGATCACCTTCGTCGACTTGCCCGGCATCCACGCGAAGCAGCCACGCGCGATGAACCGATACATGAATCGCACCGCGATTTCCTCGCTCGCCGACGTCGACGTGAACCTGTTCGTCGTCGAGGCGCTGCGGTGGACCGACGAGGACGAGCGCGTGCTCGCGGCGCTGAAGCAGGCCGGG
>DASUYI010000384.1:0-3148 GCA_036377475.1 Steroidobacteraceae bacterium
CGTGCCGCTCGATGCGGTCGGGCTTTACGTGCCGGCCGGGTCGGCGCCCCTGCCTTCCACCGCACTGATGCTCGCCGTCCCCGCCCGCATCGCCGGATGCCCCGTGTGCGTGATGTGCACGCCGCCGCGGACGGACGGCACCGCGGACCCCGCCGTGCTGGTCGCGGCACGGCTCTGCGGCATCACGCAGGTGTTCAAGCTCGGCGGCGCACAGGCCGTGGCCGCGATGGCCTACGGCACGGCCTCCGTGCCCAAGGTCGTCAAGATCTTCGGGCCCGGCAACGCGTGGGTCACCGCGGCGAAGCAACTCGTCGCGCAGGACGCGGACGGCGCTGCGTTCGACATGCCGGCGGGCCCCTCCGAAGTGCTCGTGGTCGCCGACGAGGCCGCGCGACCGGCGTTCGTGGTGGCCGACCTGCTGGCGCAGGCCGAGCACAGCCCGGACGCGCAGGTCGTGCTCGTGACCACCTCGCGCGCGCTCGCCGAAGAGTGTGTGGCGGCGGTGGAGCGTCAACTGGCCGTGTTGCCGCGCCGCGAGATTGCCACCCGATCCATCGCCGAAAGCCGGGTGCTCGTGGTCCCCGACCTCACGACTGCCATGGAGGTCAGCAACCGCTACGCGCCCGAGCACCTGATCCTGCAGGTCGCCGAGCCACGCGCCCTGCTCGCTCACGTGCGTAACGCGGGCTCCGTGTTCCTCGGCGCGTGGACGCCCGAAACGATGGGCGACTACTGCAGCGGCACCAATCACGTGCTGCCGACCTACGGCCACGCCCGTGCCTACAGCGGGCTCGGCGTGCCTGACTTCGTCAAACGCATCACGGTGCAGGAACTGAGTGCGGAGGGCCTCGCCCGGCTCGGGCCGACGGCGCGCACGCTCGCACGCCTGGAATCGCTCGACGCGCATGCGAACGCGGTGACCGTCCGCCTCGACGCGCTCGCCGCGGGAGCGCGCGCATGACCGGTTCCGTGCTCGACCTGGCCCGACCCGACATCCTGCAACTGCAGCCCTACCAGCACGCGGCCTGGGATCCCGCGCTCGAGCGCATGCACGCGAACGAAATGCCGTGGCGCGCGCAGGGCGACAACACGCGCGCGGGCCTGAACCGGTATCCCGAGCCGCAACCGAAGGCGCTCGTCGAGCGCATGGCACAACTTTACGGGGCGCCCGTGCAACAGGTGCTCGTCGGGCGCGGCAGCGACGAAGCGATCGACCTGCTCGTGCGTGCGTTCTGCCGCGCCGGCCAGGACAGGGTCCTGATCACGCCGCCGACCTTCGGCTTCTACAAGGTCGCCGCACGCATCCAGGGCGCGGACGTGGTCGAGGTGCCGCTGCTGCGCGACGGGTTCCAGCTCGACACGAGCGCGGTGATCGAGGCGGGTCGGCGCGCCAAGCTGGTCTTCCTGTGCTCGCCCAACAACCCGACCGGCAACCTGCTCGACGAAGCCGCGATACGTCAGGCCTGCGGCGAGCTCAGCCGTAAGGCGCTCGTCGTGCTCGACGAGGCCTACCTCGAGTTCGCGGGACGGCCGAGCCTGGCTGCACGACTCGGCGAGTTCCCGAACCTCGTCATCCTGCGGACACTGTCCAAGGCCTATGCGCTCGCGGGCGCGCGCCTCGGCACGCTGATCGCAAGCGAGGAGATCGTCGGCCTGCTGAAGCGCATCATTCCGCCGTATGCGATCCCCGCCTCGACGGTCGAAGAAGTGCTCGCCCTCACCGAGGCGCCGCAACGGGCGTCCGCCGCGGCCCGGATCGGCACGTTGCTCGCGGAACGTGAGGTCGTGCGGCAACGCCTCGAGCGGTCGCGGAACGTCGTGCGCGTCCACCCGTCCGATGCGAACTTCCTGCTGGTCGAATGTCGCGATCCGCAGGCCTTCCTCGCGGCGGGCAAGTCGGCGGGATTGCTCGTGCGGGATTTCTCCTCCGCACCGGGGCTCGCGCGCTGCCTGCGCATCTCGATCGGCACGCCCGACCAGAACCGGCGGCTGCTTGCGGCCGTGGAGTGAGCCATGAGCGGAGCGCTTCGCGTCCTCTTCATCGACCGCGACGGCACGCTCGTCGAGGAACCGCCGGACGAACAGGTCGACAGCCTGCCCAAGGTCCGCCTGCTGCGGGGCGTGATCCCGGCGCTGCTCGAGCTGCAGCGCGCCGGCTACCGGCTCGTGCTGGTGAGTAACCAGGACGGTCTCGGGACCGCGACCTTTCCGGAGCCCGCCTTCCGCGAGACGCAGGATTTCATCCGTCGCCTGTTCGCGTCGCAGGGCATCGAGTTCGACGCGGAGTTCTTCTGCCCGCACCGGGCCGACGACGCCTGTGAGTGCCGCAAGCCCAGGACCGGCCTGCTGACCGAATACCTGCGCGAACACCCGCTCGACCCGGAGCACAGTTACGTCATCGGTGATCGCGACACCGACCTGCAGCTGGCCGAAAACCTGGGTTTGCAGGGGCTGCGCGTGCGAGCCGACGGGGCCGATGGTGCGACCTGGGATGCCGTCGTCGAGCGCCTGGGTCGTCCCGAGCGTGTCGCCACCGTCGTGCGCAGGACGAAGGAGACCGACATCCGCGCCCGCGTGAACCTCGACCGCACCGCCCCGATCGCGATCGCCACCGGCATCGGCTTTTACGATCACATGCTCGAACAGGTGGCGCGACACGGTGGTTTTGCGCTCGAGCTCACCTGTGTCGGCGACCTCGACATCGACGAGCACCACACGGTCGAGGATTGCGCGCTCGCGCTCGGCCAGGCGCTGCGCGAGGCGCTCGGCGAGAAGGTCGGCATCGCGCGTTTCGGCTTCGTCGTGCCGATGGATGAGTCGCTCGCCCAGGTGGCGATCGACCTGTCGGGCCGGGCGTATTCCGTGTTCGAAGGCCGGTTTGGCCGCGAGTCGGTCGGCGGGCTGCCGACGGAACTCGTGCCGCATTTCTTTCGCTCGCTTGCCGACGCGCTCGGGGCGGCCGTGCACGTCCAGGTGCGGGGCGAGAACTCGCACCACATGGTCGAGGCATGCTTCAAGGCGACCGGTCGCGCACTGCGCCAGGCCGTCCGCGTCGAAGGCACCGAACTGCCGAGCAGCAAGGGCGTGCTGTGATGCGCCGGGCTCCGCGATGACGACGGACGTCGCGATCATCGCGAACGGCGGCGCG
>DASUYI010000385.1:0-5109 GCA_036377475.1 Steroidobacteraceae bacterium
CGTTCCTGTCGATGGACCTCGGCGCGCACGGGCGCTCCGACCTGCGCCGCACGCTGCTCGATCGCTGGACCGCGGTCTCGGGCGACTATGGCGCGATCGAGTTGCTGCCGTACTACGAGGTCTATCGTGCGCTGGTGCGGGCCAAGGTCGCGGCGCTGCGAGGCCGACAGCGCCAAGGGAGCACGGAGTCGATCGCACTTTCGCGTTCCTACCTCGCGTGGGCGCGACGCCGGACGACGCGCCGGCCGCCGACGCTCGTCGCCATGGCCGGGCTTTCGGGATCCGGGAAGACCTGGCTCGCGCGCCGGATCGGCGCATCGGTCGGTGCGCTGCACCTGCGCTCGGATGTCGAGCGCAAGCGCCTCGCCGGACTCGCGCCGCTTGCGAGTTCGCACTCGGCGCCCGACGGCGGAATCTATACGCGGGAATTCAACGACCGCACCTATGCACGCCTGCGCGAGTGTGCCCGCGCGTGCCTGCGCGGCGGCGAAAACGTCGTGGTGGATGCTGCAAACCTGCGGCGGGACGAGCGCGATGCCTTCGTGCGGCTCGCGGCGGAGCTCGGCGCGCGCGTACGGCTCGTGCACTGCGTGGCGCCGATCGCGGTACTGCGCGAGCGCATCGCCGCACGCCACGCGGAGGGAGGAGATGCCTCCGAGGCCACCGTCGCGCTGCTCGACCGACAACCGGGATTTTGGGAACCGTTCGACGCCGCGGAGATGAATACCGGCTGCGTGGTGGACACGACGCAGGCCGATCAGGTCGATGCCGCGGTGCAGTGTCTCGCGCAGGCCGCCGGGCGCGACGCGGCCTAGGCCCTAGCCGGCCCCGGCGCGACCACTCGCGCGCTGGGCCCTGTCGACCACGGCCGTCGTGACCATGTCGGAGCCGACGTTGGTCATCGTGCGCGTCATGTCGAGGATGCGATCGACGCCGAGGATGATGCCGATGCCCTCGGGCGGAATGCCGAACGCGACGAGCAGGCCGGCGATCAGTGGCAGCGAGCCGCCCGGAATGGCGGCCACGGCGACGGCGCTCAGCACCGAGAGGAACACCAGCGTGACCTGCTCGACAAGGCCGAGGTGCACGCCGAACACCTGCGCGACGAACAGCACGACGCATCCTTCGTAGAGCGCCGTGCCGCTCATGTTCATCGTGGTGCCGAGCGGCATCACGAACCCGGCAGTCGACGGGGCGATGCCGAGACGCTCCCGGCAGGCGGTCAGCGCTGCCGGCAGCGTGGCGCTGCTCGAACTCGTCGAAAACGCCGTGACCAGCACGTCCTCGATCTCGCGGAAGAACTCGCGCGGGTTCCGCCGGGCGAGAAAGTGCAGCCAGATCGACATCGTGCCGAACAGGTGCAGCAACAGCATCGCCCCGCACCCGAGCACGAACAGCCCGAGCGCGACGAGGATGTCGAAGCCGACCTTGACCACGACGCTGAAGATCATCGCCGGCACGGCATAGGGCGCGAGCCTGAGCGCGAAGTGCACGATGCCCGTCATGAGGTCGCTGACCGTCTCGAGCCCGTCGAGCAGGCGCCTGCGTCGGGACTCGCCGAGGCCGAGCCCCGCGGCACCGACCAGGATCGCGAACGTGATCAGCGGCAGTACGTCGCCGAGCACGTTGCGCTGGTTGCCGACGAACGCGCCGAACAGATTGCGCGGCATGAACATGTCGACGACCGTACTCGGCGTCACCTTTGGGGAGGATTCACGCGTCTCGACGTGCTGCTGGGCCTGCCCGCTGTATTCCTGCACGAGCCGCTGCGTGGTCGCGTCGTCCATGCGTCCGCCCGGGTCGAGCAGGTTCATCATCAGCAGGCCGAGCGTGGCGGCGATCGCCATGTTGGCGAAGAACAGGGTGAACGTGCGGCCGGCGAGCGGGCCGAGGTTCGAGAGGTCGCCGAGCTGCACGACGCCGCTCGCGAGCGACGCGAACACGAGCGGGATCACGACGAAGAACAGCATGCGGAGGAACACCTGCCCGAGCGGGTCGAACAGGTTGGTTGAGAGCCACCGGGAGCCGTCGAGCAGCCCAGGCACGTAGGGCGAGAGGATCAGGACGAGTACGCCGGCGATCGCGCCGATCACGAGCCCGCGCAGGATGCGGTTGGCAAGCTTGGCGTCGGTCTCGGCAGACATTCGAACGTGCCCCGCGTATGCGCAACGGAGCGCGCACTTTGTCCGACGCGCCTGAGGAGGGCAAGCGCCGCGTGGATCCGCTCAAACCGTCGGCGGATCGGTCTCCCGTGCGAAGTGCCGGTGCTTGGCGACCGCGGCGACGAACGCGTCCATGACGCCCGCGAGGTCGTCGGCGTCGCCGAAGACGAGGCCGGGGTCGGCCGCGCCAGTCGGCAACGTACGCGGGATCGCCAGCTTTCCGAGCAGTGCCTCGGCGCCGGGCAGCACCAGGATCGGCTTGCAGTGACGATACTGGTCGCGAACGAAATCGTGTGCGTGACCCAGCGTCAGCAGGGTCTCGACCGCCGCGCCGCCTTCGGGCAACACCAGCGCATCCCAGAGCACGGAGGGCGCGGCTTCCATCGTCACCTCGACCGGGAGGGACTCGCCGTCCGCATCCGTCACCGAGCCCATTTGCGCGCCGACGAAGCGCGGGACCGCGCCCGCGGCCAGGAACTTCGCGTGGAGCTCGAGGAGTGGCGCGGCCTCGAGACCGTCAGCGACGAGCAGTGCGATCCGGCGCGTCGTCACACCGATCTCGCCCGGGCGCGCCAGCAGCGACAGCGCCGGCGACGTCGTGACTTCCGGCGACGCGATCTTCGGGGCCGCCTTGGGCAACGGCGCCGGAACGTCGATGCCGAGACCCGCCGCGACCTTCGACGCGAGGACCGGCGACACGTTCGCAAGCTGCGCGACGACCCGGTTACGCACGGCGGGAGTCTGCACGCGCGTCAGCTCGAAACGGAACGCGCGCGCGATGTGTTCCTGCTCGGCGGGACTCTGGCTGTTCCAGAACAACTCCGCCTGCGTGTAATGCTCGGCGAAGCGCTGCGGCTTGCCACGCACCTTGTCCGCCTCGATCGGCTCGCGGAACGACGTGAAGCCCGCGCCCGCGCCACCCTGGAAAGGACAGCCGCCGGCCAGTGAATTCGGTTCGTACGAGACGCGCCCACGGTGCAGCGTGTGCCGGTGCAGGCCGTCGCGCTGGTTGTTGTGCACCTCCACCACCGGCGCATTGATCGGGATTTCGTGGAAGTTGGGGCCGCCGAGACGCGTGAGCTGTGTGTCGATGTACGAATGAATCCGGCCCGCCAGCAGTGGGTCGTTACTGAAGTCGATGCCCGACACGATGTGCGCCGCGCAGAACGCCACCTGTTCAGTCTCGCCGAAGAAATTGTCCGGGTTGCGGTTGAGCACGAGCCGGCCGACCGGCGTGATCGGGACGAGTTCCTCGGGCACGATCTTGGTCGCATCGAGCACGTCGAACGACCAGCCCTCGGCCTGGTCCTCGCTGAAGACCTGCACGCCGAGTTCATACTCGGGGTACGTGCCCGCCTCGATGGCTTCCCAGAGGTCGCGGCGGTGGAAGTCCGCGTCCGCGCCGGCGATCTTCACCGCCTCGTCCCACGCGAGCGAATGCGTGCCGGCGAGCGGGGTCCAGTGGAACTTCACGAACCGTGATTCACCCGCCGCGTTGAGGAAGCGGAACGTGTGCACGCCGAACCCCTGCATCATCCGGTAGCTGCGCGGGATCGCCCGGTCCGACATCACCCACATCAGCATGTGGGTCGACTCGGGCATCAGCGAGACGAAATCCCAGAACGTGTCGTGGGCCGACGACGCCTGCGGGATCGCGTGGTGCGGCTCGGGCTTGAGCGCGTGGACCAGGTCGGGGAACTTCATCGCGTCCTGGATGAAGAACACCGGGATGTTGTTGCCGACGAGGTCCCAGATGCCCTCGTCCGTGTAGAACTTGACCGCGAAACCGCGCGCGTCGCGCACGGTGTCGGCCGAACCGCGCTCGCCGGCCACGGTCGAGAAGCGCACGAACACCGGCGTGCGCTTGCCCATCTCGCGGAACAACGACGCGCGCGTGATTTCGGCGAGCGACTGGTAGCACTCGAAGTAGCCGTGGGCTCCCGAGCCGCGCGCGTGCACGACCCGCTCCGGGATGCGCTCGTGGTCGAAGTGCGTGATCTTCTCGCGCAGGATGAAGTCTTCGAGCAGCGCCGGCCCGCGCAGGCCGAGCTTGAGCGAATGCTGGTTGTCGGCGACCGGCACGCCCTGGTTGGTCGTGAGCTTGCGGCCCGTCGAGTCCGCGCGCATGCAGGTGAGCGGTCGTGTCGTCAGGTTCTCGCCGACCGGCACGTCCTTCCCGAGCTTGGCGCTGACGTTCGTCTCGCTCAGGGTGCTCGCGGTCACCGCGCGGGAGCCGGGTTCCGCCGTGTCGCCGCGCGGCGGCCCTTCGGCCGCCGGGTCGCCGTACTCCGCACCCTTGTTCTCGTTGTGCTGGAACTTGTCGGCGAGTTCGCCCTGTGCGGCAAACCGCGCCACCGACGGATCCTTGCTTTTGAGCGCCCCGGGGGTCGCCGGGACGGACGGCCCGCTGAGCGTGGATTTCGATGAACTGGTGAGCGCGGCGAGCGTGGCCGGGTCGGTCGAACTCTTCGATGAAGGAGGCATTGGTCACCCAGATGGATAGCACGCACTCTATCCGGGCCGGTCGCCGCTGCATCTCGGCTGCGCGCACGCGGGGGTGTGCGACCTGTCTGACCGGTCTGCGGTCATTCGACGACGTCGCCTGCACCGCCGATGCGCACCGAACTCGCCGGCACAATCGATTCTGGTGCAGAAACCCATCGCGAGGCGGCCCGTCGCATGGCATGCCGGTTGCTTGGTCCGGGGAATCGCTGTCGCGTGGAGGCGCGCATGAAGATCCTCGATCCCGAGCGCCTGGGATGGCGCACGCTGCCCGGCCTGCTGGGTCGGCACGCGTCCAGTCCTCAGTCGGTGCACGCGCTGCTCGGATACTTCCTGCGCGATCGTGGCTCGCCGACGCCGTTTCCAGGTCGCGACATGCTCGCTAACGAGGGATTCTTCGACTGGGGTCTCGCGCGCCCGCTCGAAAAAGTCATCGAAAGCCCCG
>DASUYI010000386.1:0-4344 GCA_036377475.1 Steroidobacteraceae bacterium
TACATCTACGGCAAGCGGCAACTGCGTGAGATCGACCGGCGCGTGCGGTTCCTGCGCAAGCGCCTCGAGGGCCTGATCGTGGTGAGCCGGCCGCCGGACGACCGCAGCCGGGTCTTTTTCGGCGCCTGGGTCACGATCGAAGTGCCGGGGGGCCGGAAGAGCTACGTGGTGGTGGGAATCGAGTACGAGGAAGCGGATAGCGGTTAGCGGTTAGCGGTTGGCGGTTAGTAGAGCGATGACGTTGGATGCCGACCGAGTCCGCTTCCTACTATCCGCTATCCGCTATCCGCTTCCTATCCGTGATCGGCCGGATCCTTCCGCGGCAGGTCGTCGCCGAGCACGATCCACGGTGCGCGGCTGCTCCAGTACGCGTGCATCTGTGGTTGCAGCGTCGCGGCCACCGCGGGGTCGAGGCTCGCGAGCGTCAGGTGCAGTTCGCCGGGCCAGTGCTTCGACTCGAAAAAAAGCGGCGACCCGCAGCGCCCGCAGAAACTTCGTTGTGCGTCCGGGGAAGACCGGTAGATCCGCAGCCGGTCGGCGGTGCCGAGGAACGAGAACTTTTCCCCCGGGACACCGAACCACGTGACGAACCCCGCGCCCTGGGCACGGCGGCACATCGAGCAATGGCAATGCGCGACCCAGAGCGGCGGCATCGGCACGCGGTACCGGATCGCACCGCAGAGACAGCCGCCTTCGGCCCAGTCGCCCTCACCCGCGCTGCGCGCGACCTCTCCCGTCACGCCGGGAGAGCCGGATTCCGGCCGCTGGCTGTTCACACGACCCGTACGTTCTTGAACTGCCAGGGATCGTTCTCGTCGAGGTCTTCCGGGAAGAGCCGGCCGCGATCGACCAGGGGATGCCACTCGCTGTACTCACCGACCACGAGACCAAGGTACGGCCGGCAGATCTCGAGGATGCGCCTGTAATCGATCTCGTCGGGCTCGACGACGCCCGCATTCGGGTTCTCGATCGCCCAGATCAGGCCCGCGAGCGCGGAGACCGTGACCTGCAGCGAAGTCGCGCTGTTGTGCGGCGCGAGCTGCCGCGCTTCCTGGATCGACAGCTGCGAGCCGTACCAGTAGGCGTTGCGCTTGTGGCCGGCGAGCAGCACGCCGAGTTCGTCCATGCCGCTCGTGATCTCCTCCATCATGATCCGCTTGCGATCCTGCAGCAGCCAGTTGCGACCCGCGAGTTCGTGCACCGACAGCACCGCGTTGTCGCTCGGGTGGTACGCGTAGTGGACCGTCGGGCGGTACGCGACCTGCTCGCCCTTCCTGACCGTCAGGTAGTCGGAGATGGAAATCGACTCGCCGTGTGTGATCAGGAAGCCGTGGAAATGCCCGGCCATCGGCGTCCACGTGCGCACGCGCGTCGCCGCGCCCGGCTGCATCAGGTAGATCGCGCTGCCGCGACCGAAATCGTGCTTCTTGCCGTCGCGCGGCCAGTTCTTCTCGTGCGAGCCCCAGCCGAGCTCCGCCGGCTGGCAACCTTCGCTCACGAAGCCGTCCACCGACCACGTGTTGACGAATTCGCCGAACTGTTTCGGATGTCCGGCGGCAATCTGCGTGTCGCGCTCGGCGATGTGGATGACCTTGACGCCGAGTTGCTGCGCCAGCGTCGCCCACTCCGCGCGCGCGTTCGGCTCCTCGTACTTGTGGCCCGTGTCGTTGGCCAAGTTGATCAGCGCCTGCTTGACGAAATGCGAGACGAGGCCCGGATTCGCACCGTGCGTGAGCACGGCCGTCGGGCGATGCTTGTTGTCGCGCAGCGATAGCGCCTCTTCGCGCAACGCGTAGTTGGTGCGCCGCGACGGAGAGATCGTCGGGTCGGTGTAGCCGCCCGGCCACGGCTCGATGCAGGAGTCGAGGTACAGCGCGCCTTTTTCCCAGCAGAGCTTGACCAGCGCGATCGAGGACACGTCGACCGAGAGGTTGAGCAGGAAGTCGCCACGCCCGACCAGCGGGTCGAGCACGTTCCTGAAGTTCTCGCGCGTCAGCGTGTGCCGCACGAAGCGCACGCCGTACTCCTGGGCGACCTGCGCGCCGGCGTCGTCGGCCGTCACGATCGTGATCTGGTCTGGCTTGATGCCGACGTGGCGCAGGATCAGCGGCAGTACGCCCTGGCCGATGCTGCCGAAGCCCACCATGATGAGGCGACCGGGGAAGACGACGTGGACGGGATAGCTGGCCATGATTTTTCTTTAGGGAGTCCTGTTCGAGTTCAGCAGTGTGTGACCGAGCGCGTTAGTGTATCGCGAATTGCGCGGCGGCCGGACCACCCCGCGCCGTGCAACGCGAGGGCATCCTCGGCGCAGTTGCACCGCGCGCGTTCCGCGGCGTAGGTCGAGTCACCCGCGCGGCGGTCCGTCGCGCCAGTGCGGCGGGTACGTGCGATCGTAGCCGGGAAGTTGTTCCATCCGCTCGATCCATCGGGCGATCGCGGGATACGTCGTCTCCATCGGCAGGAACCTCGAACGGAGGTCGCCCGCCTCGCGTTTTTCCATCGCGCGCAACAGCAACATGATGCCGGGGAACACGATCATGTCCGCCGCGGACGGCTGCTCGCCCACGAGCCATTCGCACTGGCTGAGGCGACCTTCGATCGTGCGCGCCTCGCCGGCGGCGAGGTGCATGGCGCGGGTGACTTCCTCGGCGTCCTCGTCGAGCGTTTCGAGGAAGACCGCGGAAACGATCCGGGTCATGTACTGCTCGGCGTACGCCTGGTATTCGCAGATCACGCGCATGATCGTCGCCGCCTCCTCGGCCGATGTGCCGAAGATCGGGCGCTCGGGGTACTTGCGATCGAGGTACAGCAGGCACGCGAGCGATTCGAACACGACGAAGTCGCCGTCCTTGATCACCGGTACGCGGCCGCGCGGATTCATGCGGAGCATCTGCGGCGACTTGTGCTCCTGCTTCGAGAACTGCAGCTGGTGCGACTCGTAGGGCAGTTGCTTGTACTCGAGCGCGAGCAGCACGCGCCACGAATAGGGGCTGCCGCTGCCCCAGTAGAGTTCGATCGTCATGAAACGGGATCCTCCGCGCGCGTGCGTCCCGCTTGCCACGCGCCTCGCGCGGGATTGTACTGGCACCAAGGAGGACTCGACGATGGCCTGGGCTACGATCGTGAGCGCGGAGCACGCCGCGACGCGGCTGATCGACCCGCGCTTGCGCGTGTTCGATTGTCGTTACGACCTGGCGAACCCCGCGGCGGGGCGCGAGGCCTGGCTGCGCGGCCACTTGCCGGGCGCGATCCACGTCGACATCGGGCACGACCTCGCCGCGCCCGAGACGCCGTCCAGCGGTCGGCACCCCTTGCCTGCGCCCGACGGGTTCGCCGCACGTCTGCGTGCGTGGGGTGTCAACGAAGACTCGCTCGTGCTCGTCTACGATGACGCGAGCGGCCTTTGGGCGGCGCGCTTGTGGTGGATGACCGCGAAGTGGCTCGGGCACCGGCACGTCGCGGTGCTCGACGGCGGCTTCAGGCGCTGGACGGCGCTCGGCCTGCCCGTGACGACCGCGAGCCCCGCAGCGCGCGCCGCCGGGAATTTCGCGGGTCGCCATGACCCGGCCACGACCGTCGATGCCGACGCGACGCAGTCGGCGGCGAGCAGTCCCGACTGGCGGGTGCTCGACGCGCGCGCGCCGGAGCGGTACCGCGGTGAGGTCGAGCCGATCGACAAGGTCGCCGGCCACATCCCGGGCGCCCTGAACCACCCAACCTCGACCGTCGTCGGCGCCGAAGGCACGTTGCGGCCGGCGACCGAGCTCGCGGCCGCATTCGCGCGTGACCTGGGCAGTGTGCCGCCCGAACGCACCGTGGCGTACTGCGGCTCGGGCGTCACGGCCTGCCACCTGCTGCTGGCGCTCGAGCGCGCCGGCCTGCCCGGTGCGAAGCTGTACCCCGGGAGCTGGAGCGAATGGTCGCGGGATCCCTCGCGCCCAGTGGCGCTTGGGAGTGAATAGTGACTAGTGTCTAGTGACTGGTGGAGATCCTGCGGCGCGCCGCCTCGCCCGGCCGCCGGGAGAGGTCAGCCGCGGGCCGCGTGAGCGCTCGCCCGCGTTTCCTACTAACCCCTAGACACTAACCGCTAGACACTACTATCGTGCGCCCCTCTTTTTTCCGGCCTGCGCGCCGGCCACGGGTGGATCGAACAACGCAGTGGAAAACACGGCAGCAACGGCCCGCAAGACGGGCTACAGCCCCTGGAACGTCGAGGACTCGCTCGACCTGTACGGCGTCAACGCGTGGGGCAACGGTTATTTCGGCGTCAATGCCGCGGGCCACGCCGTCGTGCGGCCGGACTGGCGGCCCGAGCGCGAGATCGACCTGCACGAAGTCATC
>DASUYI010000387.1:0-5332 GCA_036377475.1 Steroidobacteraceae bacterium
CCTATCCCCTATCCCCTTCCCCATGAAAGCACTCGTCAAGTCGCAACGCGCCCCCGGCATCTGGATGGAGAGCGTGCCGGAGCCGAAGGTCGGTCCGAACGACGTGATGATCAAGGTGCGCAAGACCGCGATCTGCGGCACCGACATCCACATCTACAACTGGGACCAGTGGGCGCAGAAGACGATTCCCGTGCCCATGCACGTCGGGCACGAGTACGTCGGCGAGATCGTCGAGATCGGCAGCGAGGTGCAGGGATTCGAGATCGGCGACCGCGTTTCGGGCGAGGGCCACATCACCTGCGGTTATTGCCGGAACTGCCGTGCCGGCCGGCGCCACCTCTGCCGCAACACGGTCGGCGTGGGGGTCAACCGCCCGGGGTGCTTCGCCGAGTACCTCGTGATCCCGGCGTTCAACGCCTTCAAGCTGCCGGAGTCGATCACGGACGACGTGGCGTCCATCCTCGACCCGTTCGGCAACGCCACCCACACCGCGCTCTCGTTCAGCCTGGTCGGCGAGGACGTGCTGATCACGGGCGCGGGGCCGATCGGCATCATGGCGGTCGCGATCGCCCGGCACGTGGGGGCACGGCACATCGTGATCACCGATGTCAACGATTACCGGCTCGACCTCGCACGCAAGATGGGCGCGACGCGGGCCATCAACGTCTCGCACCAGTCGCTCGACGACACGATGAAGGACTTACGGATGGTCGAGGGTTTCGACGTCGGGCTCGAGATGTCCGGCAACCCGAACGCCTTCCGCGACCTGCTGCGCACGATGCACCACGGCGGCAACGTCGCGTTGCTCGGCATCCCGCCCGACAACACCGCGATCGACTGGAACCAGGTGATCTTCAAGGGCCTGGTGCTCAAGGGCATCTACGGCCGCGAGATGTTCGAGACCTGGTACAAGATGGCCGCGATGCTGCAGAGCGGGCTCGACATCACGCCGATCATCACGCACCGCATGCCGGTCGCGGAGTTCCGTGACGGATTCGAGATCATGCGCAGCGGCCAGTCGGGGAAGGTCATCCTCGACTGGGCCGCATGAGGAAGTGTGCCTACAGGAGGGATTCACATGGCGATACGCAAAGCCGAGGCCGAATGGACCGGGAGCCTGCGCGAAGGCAAGGGTGAGCTCGCGCTCGAAAGCGGCGCGTTCCGCGGACCCTACACGTTCAAGTCCCGGTTCGAGGACGGCAAGGAGACGAACCCCGAGGAGCTGATCGCCGCGGCGCACGCGGGCTGCTTCACGATGGCGCTGACCGCGCTGCTCGCACGGCAGCAACTGGCGCCGACCAAGATCCACACGACGGCGGCCGTGCACATCGAACAGTCGGCCGGCGGTTTCTCGATCCCGCGGATCGACCTGCGCACGCGTGCGAGCATTCCTGGCCTCGACGCGGCCAGGTTCGCGGCGCTGGCCGCGGACGCCAAGCAGAATTGCCCTGTCTCGAAGGCGCTGTCGGGCGTGCAGATCACGTTGGACGCCGCGCTGGAGTGAGGCCGCGCCGGTATCGGACCCTAGGTCGGGCCTGGATCGTCGTCGAGCCAACCACGCACCAGGCTCGTCTTGCAGACCTCGAATACGAGGTACGCCATCAGGGCGAGGTATCCGGTCACCAGCAGTTCCGCCAGCTGCCACGCGCCGCCGTCCCGCACGGCCTGCCACCCGTGATCGGCCAGCAGGTTGAGGTTCGCCTGCAGCAACATGAACAGGCTCAGGGTCCCGACGCCGAACACGAAGAACGCGACACCGAGCACCACGAACGTCGCCCACCGCCGCCGGAGCACGACCCGGCTGAACCAGTTCTTCATTCGCCCTCCCCGTCTCGCGCCTGCGTGCCCGGGGAAAGTCTACCCGTGGAACACCCGCATGCGGCCGCAGCTCGCGACTGGATACGATTCCCGGTTGTTCCCGAACTCCAGGAGGCGATCATGCCACTCGTCTCGATGCGCCAGTTGCTCGACCACGCGGCTGAGAACGGCTACGGCCTGCCCGCCTTCAACGTCAACAACCTCGAACAGGTGCGCGCCATCATGGACGCGGCCGACGAGACCGGCAGCCCGGTGATCATGCAGGGCTCGGCGGGCGCGCGTAAGTACGCAGGCGAGGCGTTCCTGCGGCACCTGATCCAGGCGGCGATCGAGGCATATCCACACGTGCCCGTCGTCATGCACCAGGACCACGGCCAGTCGCCCGGCGTCTGCATGGCGGCGATCCGCTCGGGCTTCTCGAGCGTCATGATGGACGGCTCGCTGATGGAAGACGGCAAGTCGCCATCCTCCTACGACTACAACGTCGAGACCTCGCGCAAGGTCGTCGACTTCGCGCACTCGATCGGCGTGACGGTCGAGGCGGAACTCGGCGTGCTTGGCTCGCTCGAGACGATGCGCGGCGACAAGGAGGACGGGCACGGCGCCGAGGGCACGATGACGCGCGAGCAATTGCTGACCGATCCGGACCAAGCCGCCGACTTCGTCGCGCGGACGCAGTGCGATGCGCTGGCGATCGCGATCGGCACCTCGCACGGTGCGTACAAATTCACGCGCAAGCCGACCGGGGACATCCTCGCGATCGACCGCATCAAGGAAATCCACCGGCGCATCCCGAACACGCACCTGGTGATGCACGGCTCCTCGAGCGTGCCGCAGGAGTGGCTCGAGATCATCCGCAGGCACGGCGGCAGCATGAAGGAGACGTACGGCGTGCCGGTCGAGGAGATCGTCGAAGGCATCCGGCACGGCGTGCGCAAGGTCAACATCGACACCGACATCCGCCTCGCGATGACCGGTGCGATCCGCAGGCACCTGGCTGAAAAGGCCTCGGAATTCGACCCGCGCAAGTACCTCGCCGATGCGCAGGCCGCGGCCCAGTCGATCTGCAAGGCGCGCTACGAGGCGTTCGGCTGCGCCGGCCAGGCGGCGAAGATCAGGCCGCTACCGCTCGAAAAAATGGCCGAGCGGTACAGGAAGGGCGAGCTGAACCAGATCGTGAATTAGCCGTTAGCGGATAGTGTCCAGGGTCTGGTAGGAAGCGGCCGCGCCGCGTGCCGACACCGTCCGCTTCCTGCTGAACATCAGACACTGAACACTTAGACACTTCCCACTACAGACCGCACCTCGGCTCGCCTGCGTCCGGCTGGCTAGGCCGCCATGGCGGCGCGGCCCCGCCGCTGCGGCTGCTTCAGCAGTTCGGCTCGCCGGCTTGCCATTCTCTCACCGAGTGCAACCAGGTCCATGTCGGCCTGCCGGGCCTTGGCGAACATACCGCCGGGTTGCTCCTCTTCCTTGACGTGATGCTTGATCATCTCGGAGAGGACCTTGACCTTTGCATCGTAGTAGTCGTCGTCGGGGCTGCCGGATTCGATCTGGTCGATCAATGACTTCGCCCCGGCGTGTTCCACGACGGCCTCGTGATGGATGTCCTCCTCCTCGGCCTGTTTCAGGAACGCGGGATAGAAGATTTCCTCCTCGACCGACATGTGCGCACGGAGCGCCTGGCAGATCTGCGCGGCGAGCTTCGCCTTGCGCGACGCACGCGTGGTGTCCTCGAATTCCGAGAACCAGCCCTCCACCTGCCGATGGTCCGCTTTCAGCAGCGCGACCGCGTCCCGAGGGCGCGACCTGCCGCGGGACGACGATCGCGCCGACGATCTCGCCTTCCGTGCAGCTTTCTTCCTGGTGGCCTTGGCCATGACACGACCTCACGCATCCGAGAGTGGGTGCGAGAGCGTAAGGCGTGCCACGCCGGCGGCGGCGGCGGATGACGTAGGAGCGAGCGGATCGATTCGCCGCTGCGGGGGAAATCGGCTTGGCGTGCGCGCTGACGCGCGCGCTTCCGTTCAGGCTGCGTCCGCCCTCAGTCGAGCGAGCACGCGAGACAGTACATGTAGACGTTGCGCGGGTCGCGGAGCCGGTTCAGTCGTTCGAGTTCCGCCGCGAGCGGCTGCAGTGCGCGTGGCAATCGCGACAGCATGTTTTCCGGCAGCAGCGGCGCGACGATGCGCGCGAGCGCCGTGTTGACGCGGAACCCGAGCACCTCACCGATGCCGAGCACGTAGTCGTAGTACTCGACGTCGTAATCCTTGTCGAGGTCGGCGAGCCGGGCGGCGAGCTTGACCGCGTCGTGGGACCCGCCCAGCTGGTCGACGAGGCCGAGCCGCTTCGCATCGGCGCCCGACCAGACGCGACCCTGCGCGATGCGGTCGACCGCGACGACCTCTTTCTTGCGCGACTTCGCCACCAGCGTGATGAAGCGCTCGTATTCGTGGTCGATGCTCTGCTGCAGGACGTCGCGGGTGGCGTCGCTCATCGGGCGGATCGGGCTGAACTCGCCCGAGAGCGCGGTCGTGCCGACACCGTCGACGTGAACGCCGAGGCGCTCGAGTGAACGCTGGAACGTCGGGAACATGGCAAAAATGCCGATCGACCCCGTCAGCGTCGCCGGGCTCGCGACGATGCGATCCGCGTCCATCGCGATGTAGTAGCCGCCCGACGCGGCGAGCGTGCTCATCGACGCCACGACCGGTTTGCCGTCTGCCCGCAGCTCGGCGACCTCGCGCCGGATCACCTCGGAGGCGAAAGTGCTGCCGCCCGGGCTGTCGATGCGCAGCACCACGGCCTTCACGTCTTCGTCGAAGCGTGCCTCGCGCAATTGCGCGGCGAGCGTGTCGGACCCGATCGTGCCCGGCGCCTGTTCGCCCGGCAGGATCTCGCCCGAGGCGACGATGTAGGCCACCTTGTCGACCGGCTTGCTCGCGAGCGCCTCGGACGAATGCACGTTCGCGAGATACGCCTCGAAGTCGACGCCCTTGTACGAGTGCAGGTCCTCGTCCTCGCCCGTGATCTCCGCGAGCCGGTCCTCGACCTCGTAGCGGCCCCTGAGCTCGGTGACGAGCCCCGCGTCGAGCGCCACCTTGGCGAGGTCGCCGCCCGCGGCGCGCAGGGCCTCCGGCGCGTTGTCCGCATACTGCTGGATCGTCGCGGGCTCGATGCCGCGGGCCTTGGCGACGTCCGCCTTCCAGATGCTCCAGACCGAATTGAGCCACGCGAGGCTTTCCTCGCGCTCCGCGGCGGACATGTCGTTGCGCGTGAACATCTCCACGGCCGACTTGTACTGGCCCACGCGGAACACGTTCCAGTCGATCGAGAGCTTGTCGAGCGCGTCCTTGACGAACAGGCCGTAGTTCGCGAACCCGTCGATGTATGCGATGCCCTGCGGGTCGAGGTAGATCTCGTCGGCGTGGGCGGCGATGTAGTACTGCTGCTGGTCGTAGTACTCGCCGAACGCGATCACGGGCTTGCCGCTCTTGCGGAAGTCGTCGATCGC
>DASUYI010000388.1:0-3444 GCA_036377475.1 Steroidobacteraceae bacterium
CGGCTGTCCGACCTGCTCTTCGTCGTCGCGCGCGTGCTCGCGCGACACGAGAACGGCAGCGAGGTGCTCTGGCGCCGGCGCTGACGACGTCGCACGCCAGCCGCGCCGGCCGCTAGCGTGGCGGCGCACGCCTGCGATACACCTCTCGTGCGCGGTCGACCGCGAGGCAGGTCACCTCCACGCCCTCCGCAAGGCGGGGCGACGCGCGCGTGACGAGGTCCGACGAGAGCGAGTACACCGTACCCGCCTGCACGGCGCGCAGGCGCGGCCACTGCCGCCAGAGGGCCACCGGGTCCGCGATCGTGTCGTCGGTCGTCACGATGACCTGCGGGTCGGCCGCGAGCACCGCCTCGGTCGCGATCGGCGGCGCAAGTTGCGGCAACTGCGCGAACACGTTGCGTCCACCGCAGAGCTCGACGATTTCGCTGATGACGTGGCGGCCGTTGACCGTGTACACCGGCTCGTCGTCGATCTCGATGAAGACCGTGAGCGGTGCGCGCGTCGCGTAAATCGCGCGCTGCCGGGCCACACGCTCCTCGAACGCACGCGCCGCCTGCTCGGCTGCCTGTCGGGTCCCGGCGAGCCGCCCGAGCTGACGCAACGCGGCCGGCACGTCGGCGAGTCGCTGCGTCGGCACCTCCACGACCTGGAGCCCGAGCTGCCGCATCTGTGCAATCGTCGCGGCCGGCGTCCCGGTCGGCCAGGCCAGCACCACGTCGGGACGCAGCGCGAGCACGCGCTCGAGGTCGACGCGCCAGGCATCCCCGACGCGCGGCACCGCCTTCGCCGCCTCGGGATAGTCGCTGTATTCCACCGTGCCGACGAGCAACCCGCCTGCGCCCGCCGCGAACGCGAGCTCGGTGAGTCCCGGCGCCAGGCTCAACATCCGCGGCGGCTTGGTCGCGGCCGACACGACCAGCGGCGGTCCGAGGAGTAAGGTCGCGAGCACCAGCGTCGCCGACACGCGCGCTCCGACTCGGGCATCGGTCCTGCTGCATGCGCCGTGCCGTTTTTCGGCCGCAGCAGTCGAAAAACGTTCAGGCGCCGTGCCTCGGGCATCCGGTCCGGGTCTCACTTCCAGTGACATATTTTCTTCGGAGCAGGAAGTGAGCCCCGGACCGGATGCACGGAACCGTCCGCTGTTTCGTCGGCGACACGACGTCCGGGACGGGACATAGCAGCGCGCACCGGTCAGTCCACCGCGCCCGCGAGCACGAGCAACGCCACGGCCGCGACCCAGATCCAGAGCGCGCGCGACACGATGCGCCAGGCGCCCCTCGCCGTCGCGACGTCGAGCCGCTCCAGCTCGACCCCCGCCAGGCCAGACTGCAACGACCCCTTGCCCACGCGCGCTAGCAGGTCCTCCGAGCGATCGAGCAGCCCCGTCGCCGCCCGATCGACCGCGACCCGCCAGTTGCCGACCGCGTCCTCGAAACTGCCCGCGAGCGCATAGGACAACGCTGCCAGTCGCGCCGGGATCCAGGCGAGCACGCCATGGACGAGTCCGAGACAGCTGCCCAGGTCGCCGTGCAGGCGCGGGACGCCCTGGCGCGCCGCCTCGAACGCCGCGCGCCGGCGCAGCATGTCGCTGACACGGTAACCCCAAGCCCCGGCTGCGCCGAACGCGATGAACCAGAAAATCACGCCGAAGATGCGGTTGTTGGCCTGGACGAAAATCGCCTCCTCGATCGCCTCCCGTACACCGGTGCCGTGCACCGTCGGGCTCGACTCGAGCAGTTCCTTGCCGCGGCGCAGGGCCTCGTCGCGATCGTGCCGCTCGAGCGCCCGGACGTAGTCGTCGACTTCGTCCTTCAGGTCGCGCGGACCGAACGAGAACAGCAGCGCCAGCACGACGAACGCGAACTGCAGCAGGCCGAGCAGGTGCGGTTCGAGCAAGCGCGCAATGACCGCGACGGGCAGCACGGGCAGCGCCACCAGCACGACGGCGACCAGCAGCACGATCGCTCCCGTGCGCCCGCCGAGCGCGCGGTCGGCTGCGTCGAAGTACGGGTCGAGCCAGCGCCACTCGCGCAGGTGCAGCAGGTGCGTGAGCCCGCGTTCGCAGACGAGCGCGAACAGGAGCGCGAGCAGGCTCATGCGATCGGCGCCAGGTCCAGCTCGAATCGCACGAGAGACCTCAGCCGTGGCCAGTCGAACGACACACCCGGGTCGGTCTTGCGACCGGGTGCGATGTCGCTGTGACCGACGACACGATCGGCGGCGAGCGTCGGGTAGGCTCGGCACAGCAGCGCGATCACCCGACTGAGCATTGCGTATTGCGCGGATTCGTACGGCTCCGCGTCGGTGCCCTCGAGCTCGATGCCGATCGAGAAATCGTTGCAGCGCGCGCGGCCCTGCCAGGACGACGCCCCGGCATGCCAGGCCCGTCGCGCGAACGGCACGTACTGTACGAGTTCGCCGTCGCGCCGGATCAGCAGGTGTGACGAGACCCGGAGATCGGCCACGGCGGCGAAGTACGGGTGCGTGTCCCGCGGCAGCGCGTTGCAGAACATCAGGTCGATCCACGGCCCGCCGTACTCACCCGGCGGCAGGCTGATGCCGTGCACGACCACGAGTTCGGGCACGGTCCCCGGCGGCCGTTCGTCCTGGTTCGGCGAATCCACCTGGCGGGCCGCTTCGAGCACGCCGCCGCGGTCGACGTCGATGGCGAACCGCGCGTTCGCGACGGGGGCGTGGGACGACGCGGGACGTTGGCGGCGGCGCATTGGGCGACATGATGCCGTCCCGAGGTCGCGGCCGCCAACGGCTTTGTTGCCTTACACTTCCTCAACGATGACGACCACGACGTTTTCGCCCGGACCGTTCGCCTCCCCGCCACACCCGCTCGCCGAGCGCGACCTGCGGGTCGTATGGCACCCGTGCACCCAGATGAAGGATCACGAGTGGCTGCCGATGCTGCCGATCGAGCGCGGCGAAGGCGTCTGGCTGTACGACTACGACGGCCGGCGCTATCTCGACGCGATCAGCTCGTGGTGGGTCAACCTGTTCGGCCATGCGAACCCGCGCATCAACGCCGCGATCACGTCACAGCTCGGGCGGCTCGAGCACGTGCTCCTCGCCGGCTTCACGCACGAGCCGGCGGTCGCACTCGCCGAACGCCTGACGCGCCTCGCCCCGCCCGGCCTCACGCGCTGCTTCTATGCCGACAACGGTTCGAGCGCGATCGAGGTCGCGCTCAAGATGAGCTATCACTACTGGCGCAACCGCGGCCAGGAGCGCAAGCGCCGTTTCATCACGCTGGCCAACTCCTATCACGGCGAGACGCTCGGCGCGCTCGCGGTCGGCCACGTCGAACTGTACCGCGAGATCTACCAGCCGCTGCTGATGGAGGGCGTGATCACGGCGCCGAGCCCCGACGCGTACGAGGCGGAGCCCGGCGAGACGGCGGACGACTGCGCGCGGCGTGCGGCGGCCGCAATGGCG
>DASUYI010000389.1:0-8556 GCA_036377475.1 Steroidobacteraceae bacterium
ACGATCCGGGCTTCGCGGATTCGGTCGGGGCGACGGGCGTCACCGGCGTGTGCGGCTCCGGCATCATCGAAGTGATCGCAGAGTTGTACCTCGCCGGGATCATCACGCAGGACGGGCTGTTCGACGGCTCACTGGCGGCACGGTCGCCGCGCGTCGTCGCGACCGGCCGCACGTTTTCGTACGTGCTGCATACAGGCCCGCACCAGACCCTCGCCATCACGCAGAACGATGTCCGGGCGATCCAGCTCGCCAAGGCGGCGTTGATGGCGGGCATCCGGCTCCTGATGGAGCGCCTTGGCATCGCGACCGTCGACCGGATCCGGCTCGCAGGCGCCTTCGGCGCTCACATCGACGTCAAGTACGCGACCGTGCTCGGCATGATTCCGGACTGCGACCTCACCAAGGTCACTTCGGCGGGCAACGCCGCAGGCACCGGCGCGCGGATCGCACTGCTCGACTCGCGTTCTCGCGCGACGATCGAGTCGCTCGTGCGGCGGGTCGAGAAGATCGAGACCGCGATCGAGCCGCGGTTCCAGGAGCACTTCGTCGAGGCGATGGCGATTCCACACAAGACCGCCGCGTACCCCAACCTGCGCAAGGTCGTCGAGCTGCCGCCGGCGAAGATCGTCGCGCAGGCGGCCGCCGAGGGCGGTCGCGAGCGCAAGAGCCGCCGGCCGGTCCGCTGATCGTCACAGCTCCCGCATCGACGGAAGCGGTCGGTCGCACGGCCGCGTGAGGACAGCGGTCGGCGGTGTCCGAGCGCCGGCGCAGTCAATCCCGGATTCGTTCGCAAAGACGCCGTGAACCCGTCCCTGGGGGCTCTGGGCTCGGCATCCATGCCTCGCACAGCTTTGCGAACGAATCCGGCATCGCCTGCGTCGGCGCGGAGCGCGCTTGCGCGCGCGGGTCGCGCATTGCGCGACCCTCTCCCGCGGCTGCGGGAGAGCCGAAAAGGTTCAGACGTTCGAGTCGGGCGCCGCGGCCTTGCGCTTCGCGATGTACTCGAGCAGCGCCTCGTCGACGGCGGGGTCGAGCGGCGGCGGCACGTACTCGGCCAACTGGCGTTTCCACTGCGCGTTCGCGCGTTGCGCCATGTCGAGCGACCCCTCCGCCTGCCATTGTTCGAAGCTGTTATTGTCGGCGAGCGGCGATCGGTAGAACGCGCTTTCGAAGTTCGCTTGCGTGTGCGCGCAGCCGAGGAAGTGGTTGCCGGGCCCGACGTCCGCGATCGCGTCCAGCGCCTGGCCGTTCGACGACAGGTCCACGCCGGCGAGCAGCGTGTGCATCATGCCGGCCTGGTCGACGTCCATCATGAACTTCTCGTAGCCCATCGCGAGCCCGCCCTCGAGCCAGCCGGCGGTGTGCAGCACGAAGTTCACGCCCGCGAGGCAGGTCGGCAGCAGCGTCTGCGCCGACTCGAACGCGGCCTGCGCGTCCGGCACTTTCGCCGCGCACAGGCTCCCACCCGAGCGGAACGGCACGCCGAGTCGCCGCGCGAGCGCCGCCATCGTGTACAGCACGAGCGCCGGCTCCGGCGTGCCGAACGTGGGCGCGCCGGACTGCATCGAGATCGAGGAGGCGAAGCTGCCGAACACGACCGGGCAGCCGGGGTTCACGAGCTGCGCGAAAGCCATGCCCGCCATCGCTTCTGCGAGCGTTTGCGCCGCCGTGCCGGCCACCGTCACGGGCGACATCGCACCGGAGAGAATGAACGGCGTGACGATGGTCGCCTGGTTGGCGCGCGCATAAACCTTGAGCGCACCGAGCATGGTCGCGTCGTAGACGAGCGGCGAGTTGACGTTGATCAGGCTGACCAGCATCGTGCGCAGCCTGCCGCTCGCAGGATCCACGGCTTCGGGGCCGAACGCGAGCTTCGCGAGTTCCACGCTGTCGGCCGCACGATCCGGGGCCGTGACCGAACCCATGAACGGCTTGTCGCTGTACTTGATGTGCGCGTACACCATGTCGAGGTGCCGCTTGTTGACCGGCAGGTCGACCGGCTCGCAGATCGTGCCCCCCGAGTGGTGCAGCGAGTTCGCGAGGTAAGCGAGCTTGACGAAGTTCTCGAAGTCCTCGAGTCGCGCATAGCGACGGCCTTCGTCGAGATTGTGGATGAACGGCGAGCCGTACGCCGGCGCGAAGACGGTGCAGTCGCCGCCGATGTGCACGCTGCGCGCGGGGTTGCGGGCCGCCTGCTCGAACTCGCGTGGCGCGTGCCTGCGGATCAGTTCCCGGCACATGCCTCGCTCGAAGCGCACGCGCACGCCCTGCACGTCCGCACCCGCGGCCTGCCAGAGCGCGAGTGCCTCGGGGTCTTCGCGGAACTCGATCCCGATCTCGGCCAGGATGGTGTCGGCGTTACGCTCGATCGTCTCGAGCCCGTCCTCTGTCAGGACCTCGAAGCGCGGGATGGCACGTTTGATGTACGGCACCGAGACCGCGGCGCGGGCCGCGCGCGCTGCGCGCTTGGCGTCGCGTCCGCTGCGCAGGCTGCGTCGTTCGGTGGGGCTCGCGGCCGGTCGTTCGTCCGTGATCGAGGACATGGTGGATCCAGGGTCGGCGGCGGGGACGAGCCCAGAGTATGGGCGGCAGGCCCCGGCGCGGCTGATCCTTTTGCGACAACGACGTGCCCCGGTGCGCCATGCGCCTCCGGGGCCGTTGGCGCCCGATCAGAACCGGTAGGTCGCGCTCAAGCCGTACCACCGCGGTTTCGCGTAGACCCCGGCCACGACCCCGGAGAACAGCGAGCTGTCGAACGCGTAGACGCGGTATTCCTCCTCGGTCAGGTTGTTCACGAACGCCGCGACGCTCCAGCGCCCGTTCGCGCCCGTATAGTCGATGCGCGCGTTGGCGACCGTGTAGGCGTCCTCCTCTTCGACCGGCGCACACAGCACGGTGAAGCAGAACTTGCCCGAATACTGTGCGTCGCCCTGGATCCCGAGCATGCCCGGTCCGGCCGCGAATTCGTAGCGCGCGAGCAGGTTGCCGGAGAACTCCGGCGCCTGCGGCAGGTCGTGGTCCTCGATCGTCACGCCGTCAGGCAACGGCACGTCCTTGACGGTCGAGTCGAGCAGCGAAACGCCGAGCTGCAGCGTGAGGCCGTCGAGCGGACGCGACGTCAGCTCGGCCTCCAGGCCCGTGAGCTCGGCATCGAGATTGATCACCGTCTGCACCGGCCCGAACTGCGCGAACGCCTGGTAATCGGAATAGTCGTAGTGGAATGCCGCCACGTTGAGCGTCGTGTAGCCCCCGAGCGTCGATTTCACACCGACCTCGAACGCATCGAGCGTTTCCTCGTCGAACGGCATGCCCTCGAGGAAGCTTCGCGGGATCGTCAGGCTGCCGTCCGGGTCGTACGGCGTGCCGGTCGAGAACGTGTAGCCGCCACTCTTGCTGCCGCGGTTGAAGCTCGCGTACCAGAGCACGGTGTCGCTCGGTTTCCAGTCGAGCTGCACCCGGGCCGTGACGCCGTCGAAGGTGCGTTTCGCGTCCCCGGGCGAGATGCTGCTGCCGCCCGGCGAGACCTCGCGCGTGTTGAACACGATCGTGACGGGTGCGGACAGCCCGGGCACCTCCGGCGCCGTGCCGTAATACGAGCCCTCGCGTTCGTCGCTCCAGTAGCGCGCCCCGACGATGAGTTTGAACGCGTCCGCGAACGCCCACTCGTCCTGCGCGAACACGGCCCAGGACGTCGTCTGCTGGCCCATCTCGACGGTGGGATCGTAGCCGTAGAACGGGTCGGCGAACTTGCCGGTGTAGTCGCCGTCGACGTCCATGCCGTAGACGCCTGCGACCCAGGTATGGGCGCCTGCCGTGCCCGAGAGCCTGAATTCCTGCGAGTACTGCTCGAGGTCGCTGCCCTGGTAGAACAGCACGCCGTCGACCGGCGACGCGTCGCCGCCCTCGAGGTAGAACTTCTCGGCGCTCTGGTAGTCGGTGATCGACACCAGGTGCAGTCCGCCGATGTCCCAGTCGAAGTGCAGCGTCGCGCCCGTGATCTCGCGATCGACGTACGAGCGCTGCGTTTCCGCCGTCTTCCAGGGATCGCCGCCCCACTGCGGCGTGATCGCATCGTTGCGATAGCCGGTGCCCGCCTCGCCCGGCCCCGTGCCCCAGAAGTCGCACGATTGGTCGCGACGCGTGAATTCTCCCTGGAAGCTGTCGTTCGGGCATGCCGGCGCGTGCGAATAGATGCCAGCCTGTGTCTCCTTGTCGGCCTTCATGTAGCGCACGATCAGGTTGAAGTCCGTGGTTTCGGACGGCTGCCACGCGAGTTGTCCGCGCAGCGCGTAATGGTCGTTGCCGGCGCGGTCGCCGACGCCCGGCACGACCGACTCCATGTAGCCGTCGTCGGTGTTGCTGATGCCGGCGAGTCGCGCCTGCACCGTCTCGGTGAGCGGTCCGGACACCGCGCCTTCGACGATGAACTGGCCGTAGCTGCCGACCGTCGCGGTCGCGTAGCCCTCGGGTTGCTTGGAAGGTCGGTTCGAAACGAACTGGATCGCACCGCCCGTCGCGTTGCGGCCGAACAGCGTTCCCTGCGGTCCGCGCAGCACCTCGACGCGCGCCAGGTCGAACACGGGGAAGCTCGCGACGTTGATCGAGCTGGCGTAGCTGTCGTCCTGGTAGACCGCGACCGGCGGTTCCTGCTGGTCGCCGTAGTCGTTCTGCGACACGCCGCGGATGTTGAACACGACCTGCGACGACGAGTACGCGTTCATCTTGAGGCTCGGCACGGCCCGCGTGATGTCGGTGGCGGTCGTGATGTTGAGGTCGGTCAGCATGTCGTTGCCGAGCGCCGTGACCGCGATGCCCACGTCCTGCAGGCGCTCCTCGCGTCGCTGGGCGGTGACGACGATCTCCTCGAGCCGCGATTCCTGTGCGGTGGCTTGCTGGGCCTGCAGCGGCAAGGGTGCGCCGGCGGCCGCGAGCGCGACCACCGTTCCCGCGAGCGATTTCGACGAATGCATCGAACGACGACGAACTGACATGACGGACTCCTGGGCTCGTTGTTCGTTGGTATCGATCAGCCGTGGGCGCGCGCGCGAGCATCGCTCGTCGCGAGCGCCCGGATCACCTCGGCCGGGCCGCAGACGCCCTGGACTGCCCCGCCTTCCGCGAGCAGCACGGGGTGCCCTGACCGGCACCACTGGATCAGCTGGCGCAGGGGCGTGCCGACGTCTGCGACGAGGAGGCCCGGCCCGTCGGCCGGCGTGGCGCGAAGTTCGAGCGGTGCCCCGCCGCAGCTGGCACTCACCGGCCTGCCCTGGTCGTCGACGGCGACCGCGTAGTGCCGCGCGGCGTCGAGGAAGCGTCGTTCGCCGTCCGTCGGCAGTTCGGACCAGGGCCGCATCGCCATCCGGCCGTTCAGCACGGACAGCGGATTCATGTGCTGCACGAACTCGCCCACGTACGCGCTTGCCGGACGCAGGACGATGTCCTCGGACGTGCCCGTCTGGACGATGCGGCCTCCTTCGAGCACCGACGTCTGGTTGCCGAGCTTGAGCGCCTCGTCCAGGTCGTGCGTGACGAACAGGATGGTCTTGCGCACGCGGGACTGCAGCGCGAGCAGTTCGTCCTGCAGCTTGGTCCGGATCAGCGGATCGAGCGCCGAGAACGGCTCGTCCATCAGCAGGATCGCGGCGTCGGTCGCAAAGGCCCGGGCGAGGCCAACGCGCTGCTGCATGCCGCCGGAGAGTTCGTGTGCGTAACGGTCGGCCCAGCGCTCGAGGCCGACGAGTTCGAGTTTCTCGTCGATGATCTTCCTGCGCGTCGCCGCCGAATCACCGCGCAGTTCGAGCCCGAGCCCGACGTTCTCGCGGACCGTGCGCCACGGCAGCAGGCCGAACTGCTGGAAGATCATCGCGATGCTCGTGCGGCGCAACCTGCGCAGCGTCGCCGCGTCGCACCGCGCCACGTCGATGTGCTTCTCGCCGTCGTGCACGAGCACGCGGCCGCGCGTGACCCGGTTGAGGCCGTTGGCCGCGCGCAGCAGCGTCGACTTGCCCGAGCCCGACAGACCCATCAGCACGGATATCTGTCCACGTTGCACCGTGAGGCTCGCGCCACTGACACCGACCACGACGCCGGTGGACGTCTCGATCTGGGTGCGATCCTGGCCCTGGTCGAGTAACGCGAGCGCGGTCCGCAAGGCGGCTTCGCGGCGCCGCCCGGTGCCCGGCGCAAACAGGATGTCCACCGCGTCGAATTCCAGCGCGGCGCTCATTCCTGGTCCTTCCGCTCGGGCGGCCGGCTGATGCGGTCGAGCATGATCGCGAGCAGCACGATCGCGATGCCCGACTCGAATCCCATGCCGACCTGCACGGTGTTGAGCGAGCGCACGACCGGCACGCCGAGACCGCCCGCGCCGACGAGCGCCGCGATCACGACCATCGACAGGCTCAGCATGATGCACTGGGTGATGCCCGCCAGGATCATCGGTCCGGCGCTCGGCAGCTCGACCTTGAGCAGCAGCTGCAACGGCGTCGCGCCGAAGGCCTGGCCGGCTTCGCGCAACGTCTTCGGCACCGAGACGATGCCGAGCTGGGTGAGCCGGATCGGCGCAGGCAGCGCGAAGATGATCGTCGAGATCAGGCCCGGCACGATGCCGAGGCCGAACAACACGAGCGTCGGCGTCAGGTACACGAACGTCGGCAGCGTCTGCATCAGGTCGAGCACCGGGCGCATCGCCGCGTACACGGCAGGCCGCTTGGCGCCCCAGATGCCGAGCGGCACGCCGAGCGCGGTCGCGATGATCGCGGCGACGAGCACCAGCGTCAGCGTTTCGAGCGTCGCCTGCCAGTAACCCTGGTTCATGATGAAGAGCAGGCTGAGCACGACGAACACGACGAGCCCCCAGGAACGGCGCACCAGGTAGGCGAGCGCCGCGATCAGGCCGATCAGCACCGGCGCCGGCAGCGTCGTGAGCGTCGTCGCGACGAACCGGGTCGACACGGTCAGAAAGCCGGCCACGGCGTCGAAGAAGCCGCGCAGATCGCGCTTGGTCCACTCGACGGCCTCGGTCGCCCAGTCACCGACCGGGATCTTGTGCGTGGTGACCCACTGCTCGAAGGCCGACAGGCGACTCGCGCGCTCCGTCTCGCGGAACACCTCGATCGCCGGGCGGCCGTCGAACGTCAGTACGCCGTCGAGCCAGCGGTCGAGTTCCGCCGGACGACGCCGGACCCACTCCTGCGCGAGCACGTCCGCGGAAACCTTGCCGGACAGGATCCGGTCCATCAGCTCGTTCTCGAGCTCGACCGTGAAATCGAGGTTCTGGAGCAGTCGACCGACGTTCGGGCATTCCTGCAGGTAGCCCTTGCGGACGACCGTATTGACCGTGGCCGCGCCGAAGTCCGGCCCGAAATACTCGTCGCCGCCCGTGAGGTAGCGCAGGTCGAAGTGCGTGTTCATCGGGTGCGGCGCCCACGCAAGGAACACGACCGGCTGCTTCGCGCGGACCGCGCGTTCGACCTGCGCCAGCATGCCCTGCTCGCTCGACTCGACGAGCTTGAAGCCGCCGAGCCCGAACTCGTTCTCGCGGATCATGTCGAGCACGAGCCCGTTGCCGTCGTTGCCCGGCTCGATGCCATAGATCACGCCGCCGAGTTGGTCGCGAAACTTCGCGATGTCGGCGAAGTCCTTCAGTCCGGCCTCGTGCAGGTACGCGGGGACCGCGAGCGTGTACTTGGCGCCTTCGAGGTTGACCCGCACCTGCTCGACGCTGCCATCGTCGAGGAACGGTTGCAGCATCTGCCCTTGTGCCGGCAACCAGTTGCCGAGGAACGCGTCGATGTCGCCGTTGCGCATCGACTCGAACGTGACCGGCACCGAGAGCACGGTGATCGTCGGCAGGTAGCCGATTTCGGTCAGGATCTGCCCGAAGATCGCCGTCGTCGCGCTTTCGGCCGTCCACCCGACGTCCGAGAGGCGCACGGTGCGGCAAGCCGCGGGATCGGCCGATGCCGCAAAAGCATTGCCGACGCTCGCGAGCGCAAGCAGCATGGCGAGCAGCAGGTCCGGCGTGCCGCGTGTGCGCAGCCAGGCGCTCGCACCACGGCACCGGCTCATGCGCATGACCGTTCCCCCTGCGTGCTTCGATCGTTGTGACGCATAGGTAACAGGGCACGGCGTGCGCGTCAAACCGCCGCGGCACGTCGCGTGCTGTGCCGGGCCGGAACGAACCTGCAGGCTATACTCGGCCGCGCGCGAATAACATGACGAGGCGTCGCCGCGCGACTGCGCGGTCGCCGGCTCACGGGGCGATTCACGATGGAGATCGGTGACTTCTCGATGGATTTCTTCTCGCTCGCGGGCAGGAAGGCCATCGTCACGGGCGGCAACACCGGGCTCGGCCAGGCCTTCACGCTCGCGCTCGCCAAGGCCGGGGCCGACGTGTTCGTGCCGAGCGTCACGGACGACGATGGCAACACCGGCGCGATGGTGCGGACCGCCGGGCGCCGTTATGAATACCTGAAGATCGACCTCACCGCGCCGGGCAGTGCGGCCCGCGTGATCGAGCGCTGTGTCGAACGGCTGGACGGCCTGGACATCCTC
>DASUYI010000390.1:0-4802 GCA_036377475.1 Steroidobacteraceae bacterium
CGGAGCCTCCACCGGCTCACGGGCGAACAGTGATCTCGTTCTTTACGACCTTCACGCCGTCGACGCTCTTCGCGATGCTTTCGGCAGCAGCCTTCTCCGCCTCGGTCTTCGCGAAGCCTGACAGCATCACGGTGCCCTTCATGGTCTCGACCGTGATCGACGTGCCAGCGACCCGCTCGTCCTCGAGCATCCGGGTCTTCACGCTTGCCGTGATGACGGAGTCGTCGATGTACTCGCCCGTGGTTTCCTGGCCGCGGCTGACCGCACAGCCGGCGGCAGTCAGCAGCGTGACGGCAAAGGCGGCTGCAATCAGGGTGTTGCGAATGGTCATTGGCTGTCTCCGGTGTAAGTCCATGACGCCAGTTTAGATGTGCGCTTCCGCCGGGTCGGTGCGGTAGCGCACCGAGCCGCAAGGCGCATAATTCAAGCGTGAGCAAACGACTCGTTTTCCTGGTTCCAGGGTTTTTCGGTTTTACTTCGCTCGGGGCCCTCAGTTACTTCGAAGACGTGGAGCTGGCGCTGTCGAACGCTTTCCGCCGCCGACGCATCGAGGCCCGGATCGTGACGTGCGCAACGCAGCCGACGGCGTCGATCCCGCGGCGCGCGGACGCATTGCGTCGGCAGGTGATCGAGAGCGGCGGCCTCCGCGCCCGCGAGCTGCATTTCGTCGGCCACTCGACGGGCGGGCTCGACGTGCGAATGCTGCTATCGCCCGGGGTCAAGATCGCGCGCGGAAACTCGGAAGAACGCATCGCCGATCGGACGCGGACGGCGATTTCCGTGAGCACGCCGCACCACGGCACGCCGCTCGCCAATCACTTCGTCACCGTCCAGGGGCAGACGCTGCTGCTCGTGCTGAGCGCGCTGGCGACGTCCGGGCAGGGACGCCGAGCGGTCCTGGCTGCGGCGAAGGCCGTCGCGATGATCGCGCGCCTCGACGATTGCCTGGGACGGCGCCAGGGTGCGCTGGATCGCGTCGCGGAAGGACTGTTGCGCCGGATCAGGTTCGATCGCCGCGATCCGGTGTGGAAATACCTCGGCGAAATAGAACGGGACCAGGGCGCAGTGCTGCAGCTCACACCCGAAGGCATCGAACTGTTCGAAGCAGCCGTGGCGGATCGCGCCGGGATCGACTACGGCTGCGTGGTGGCGGGCGTACCGCGGCCGCGCGAGCGGTTTCGACTCAAGGAGGTCATGGACCCGGAGTACGTAGCACTGCGCTCGCTGTTCCGGCTGCTGCATGCGTTGACGGGGCCGGCGCGCCCGCGATATCCGTATCCGAAGCCGGCGAAGGCCACGCAACACTTGCTCGATCGAGGGCTCGGCTTCCGGACCACCACGGCCATCAGCGATGGCATCGTGCCGACGTTCAGCCAGCTGCATGGTCGGATGCTGCACGCCGTGCGTGCCGACCACCTCGACGTGGTGGGGCACTACACGCTGGCGGGCGGTAGTTCCGGGAACTGGCTGCCGTCCGGCGCCGGCTTCACACGCGAGGCCTTCGACGCGACGTGGGAGGCAGTCGCCGGGGCCATCGTTAAGGGCAGTCACCAACGCCGGTGAGCGTTGGCGCGCAGCAAGGCGGCGTTGAAGGCCGCCTGCGGGGCTTGACTTCATGATACCACTAGTACTCCAATACCGTCGGTATCCGGAGGTCGCATGCCCACAGCGAAGGACCTGCCCCGGCGCCGCACACGTCTCGAGAGCCA
Source organism: Steroidobacteraceae bacterium (assembly GCA_036377475.1). Taxonomy (GTDB): domain Bacteria; phylum Pseudomonadota; class Gammaproteobacteria; order Steroidobacterales; family Steroidobacteraceae; genus RPQJ01. The sequence goes on from DASUYI010000390.1 coordinate 1,710, forward strand.
GGCGGAGAACCGCGACCGGCTGCTCGTCGCGGCCAGGCAGGTCTTCTGCCGCGACGGCTATCACGGCGCGTCGCTCGACCGGATAGCAGCCACGGCCGGCCTCACCAAGGGTGCCGTGTATTCCGCGTTCGATTCGAAGGCGAGCCTGTTCCTCGAGTTGCTCAGCCGTCGTGCTGCAGAGCGACGCGGGGAACTCGCGGCAATCTTCACCGAAGCGGCCTCCGCGCGCGACTTCGTCACCGCGGCGTCGCGGCGCTTCGCCCGCCAGGCGGTCGGCGAACGCGACTGGTGGACGGCGGTGATCGAGTTCATGGCCGTCGTCGGTCGCGATCCCGCGCTGCAGCGCAGGTACGCGGTTCATCACGACGGCGGTCGCGATCAGATCGCGACCGCCGTCGCGGACTGGGCGCATCGCGAGCGACGCCGGCTGCCAGTGCCGCCACGACGCATCGCGACAATGGTTCTGGCAATGTCCAACGGCCTCACGCTCGAGGCGCTGCTGGCCCCACGAGAAGTGCCCGTCGCGACCTACGCCGACGCACAAGCTGCGCTGTTTCTCGGCATGTTCGCGCTGGCCACGGACCGAGCCCCGCCATGACAGCATTCGAGAAACTGCAGACCGGACTGGGCGCGCTTGCAGAATCACGGCGACTGACGTCGCACGACCAGTGGACCTCGTCGCAGCTTGCGAGCCACGGGCACGAACGGCTGCTCGCGTTGCTGGCCCACGCGCGGACCCACTCGCCTTTCTACCGCGATCGGCTGGCCGGGGTAAGCCTGGGTCCGGGCCTCGAACTCGCGTGCCTCCCGACGCTCGACAAGGCAACGATGCTCGAGAACTTCGACGAGCTCGTGACGGACCGTCGTTTGCATCTGGCGGAACTCGAGCGCCACCTCACGGAGGCCCAGGGCGATCCGCTGTACCTCGGGGACTACCGCATCATGGCTACCGGCGGCACGACCGGCCGGCGTGGCCTGTTCGCATATTCTCGACGCGACTGGCGCGAGGTCATCGGCGGCATGATGCGCTGGACGACGGGCTTCCTCGGTCTGGCCCCGCGGTTGCCGCGCCGGCGCCGGATCGCCGCGGTCGCGGCCGACTCGCCCATGCACATGACTGCCCGCATGGGTGCGAGCGTCGATCTGGGCATGCACTGTGTGCTGCGCCTCGATGCGCGATCGCCGCTCGACGATCTGGCGCGAAACCTCGATGCCTTCCGGCCCGAAGCGCTGGTCGCATATCCGTCGAGCGCGGCCATGCTCGCGGAGGAGCAGCTCGCGGGACGGCTGCGCATCGCACCCGAGATCGTCTGCACGACGAGCGAGGTGCGCACGGCGGAAATGGAGGAACGCATCGTCGCGGCGTGGGGCGTGCAACCCTACAACTCCTATGCCTCGACAGAGACCGGCATCCTCGCGGTCGATTGCGACGAACACCGCGGCTTGCATGCACTGACGGACCAGACGTTGCTCGAGGTCGTCGATGCGGATGGAGGGCCAGTCCCGGCCGGCACCGCGGGCAGCCGCATCCTGGTCACGAGCCTCGTCAACCGGACGCAGCCGCTGGTGCGCTACGAAATCACGGACCTCGTCACGCTGACCCACGAGCCCTGCCCCTGCGGCCGCCCCTTCCCGCGCATCCTCGCGCTTGATGGCCGCAGCGACGACATCCTGGCGCTGCCGTCCGTTGCAGGTGGCACCGCGTTGGTGCACCCACTCGCCCTGCGCAGCCCGCTCGCGAAGGTCGTGGGGCTGCGCCAGTACCGGCTCGTCCACGACGCGGACGGGATCACGGTCGAAGCAGTGCTCACGAGCCCCGCTGCCGCGGCAGAGATCGTCGAGTGCCTGCGCGACGCTCTGGCGCGTCAGGGAGTCACGACCGTGCCGCTGCGGGTTGCTCCCGTGGCGGCAATTGCGCGACATCACGACTCGGGCAAGCTCAAGCTGATCGAGTCGCGCGTGCCGCGCTCGGGTCGTGTCGGGCCGACCAGCGGCGTCGCCTGAAACGTCCGGCCGCAGGCGGCCTGCAATCAGCACCGGGTATCATTCGCCCGGACCATCGCCCACAGGTACTGCACCCTTGCTCGAGAACCCTGGAGCCGTCGTCGAGTACTTGATCGCGGAGCTGCGCGACGGCCACCGGACGCCGAACGAAGCACTTCCGGGACTCAAGGACCTCGGATCGTGGGATGTAGTATCGCTCGAGCAGGTGCGGCAGGAATTGCACGCATACCATCGTGCGGGCCGGCTCAGTGACCAGGATCTGCACGCGTTGAGCCTGATGCTCGACCCCTCGTCGAGTTCCACGCCGGACGACGATCTCGACGCGACCATCGACCTCGAGGTGCCGACGCCGCCGTCGGCACAGCTCGCGCGCGAGGGTCACCCGGCGACGCAGGTCGAGTTGCGCCGCGGCTCGGTTCTGCGTGACCGCTACGTCCTCGGCGAACCCGTCGGCAGCGGCGGCATGTCCATCGTCTTCCGCGCCCGCGACTTGCGGCGCGATGCGAGCGACGCGGGCGACACGTACGGAATCGCAATCAAGGTCCTGCGGCAGGAAATGCGCGCGTCGGGGGCCGCCAACGCGCGTCTCAAGCGCGAGTTCCGGCAGACGCAGGCATTGCGACACCCCGGCATCGTCCGCATGTTCGACCTCGACTGCGACGGCGACACCTGGTTCATCACCATGGAACGGCTCGTCGGCACGTCGCTCGATGCGCGTTTGAAACAGCTGCCTGCAATGCCGATCGACATGGCCGATGCCATGAGGATCGCATCGGCGTGCGCCGACGTGCTTGCCTTCGCGCATCAGCAGGGAGTACTCCACGGCGACTTCAAGCCAGGCAACGTGTTCCTGGAGGATGGCGGCACCGTCAAGGTTCTGGATTTCGGCGCCGCGCCTGCATCGCTCCAGTCGGCGGCGGCCGATCGCGGCCCCGTCCCACGGGCCGCGACGCGCGCCTACGCCAGCCCGGAGGTGCTCGCGGGCGAAGCGGCGGAGCCGCGCGACGACGTCTTCAGCCTGGCCTGCGTCCTCTACGAACTGCTCTCCGGACGACACCCTTTCGGTCGGCTTCCCGCGAACAAGGCCCG
>DASUYI010000391.1:0-11660 GCA_036377475.1 Steroidobacteraceae bacterium
CGCGGCACGCGATGCTGCCCACCCGGGTGCTCGACCGGCGTGTCCAGGACCTCGAAGATGCTCTGCGCCGCCGCGATGCCCTGCTGCAGGGGCCCGGCGACGTTGACGAGCCGGCGCAGCGGCGCCGTGATCAGCATCAGCGCGGCGATGAACGACGTGAATTCGCCCACCGACATGCGCCCCGCGATCGCATCCACCGTGGCCAGGTACAGCACTCCTGCGAGGCCGGTGGCGGCGATCGTCTGCACGATAGGGTTGCTCAGGCCCTTGGTCAGCATGAGCTTCATGTGCGAGCGCCGGTTGTGCTCGATCACCTCCTCGAACATGCGCGCCTCGTAGTCCTGCGCGTTGAACACGCGGATCACGCGCGGTGCCTCGATCGCCTCCTTGGCGACGCGCGTGACGTCGCCCATCGAGTTCTGGATGCGGCGGCTGTAGCGGCGGAACAGCAGGTTGATGCGCCGGATCAGCACTGCGATCAGGGGACCGACGATCAGGCTGAACAGCGTCAGCTTAGGGTTCAGGTAGAGCAGGTAGCCGATCAGCCCGAGGATCGTCAGCGAGTCGCGGATGAACACCGTGACCGATTCGGTCGTCGCGTTGGCCACCTGCTCGGTGTTGTACGTGAGCTTCGACAGCAGCACGCCCGAGGCGTTGCGGTCGAAATACGACACGGGCAGGTGCACGTACCGGTCGAAGATCTGTCCGCGCAGCGTCTTGACGATGCGGCGGCCGACGTAGCCGGGGCAGTACGTCTGCATGAAGTCGCCGAAGCCGCGCAGGATGAACAGGCCCACCAGCGCGACCGGCACGAGCCAGACCATGCGCGGGTCCTTCTCGACGAACGTGCCGTCGAGGAAGAAGCGCACGAACGCGGCCCAGCCCGCATCGGTCGCGGCGAACATCGTCATGCCGAGCACGCCCACGGCGAACATGGCCTTGTGCGGCTTCAGGTAGCGAAGCAGGCGCCTGTAGGTGTGCAGCGCCCCCGGCGGCATCTTCAGGTCGATGCGCTTATCGGCTTTGCGACCCATCGTGGACCGTGGCGATGTTGATCTGGCGGTAGCCGAGGCGCCCGGCGACGTCCATCGCCGTCACGACCGACTGGTGCACGGCACGGCCATCGGCACGGATCGTGATCACCTGGGCCCGGTTGCCGCCCGTCGCGCGCGAAAGCGCGGTGGCCAGCGTGTCGGGACTGTTGTTGACGAGGTCGCGCCCGCCGACGCGATAACCGCCCTCCGCGGTCACCTCGATCTCGACCGTCTGGCGCGTGGCTGCCGCATCCGGCTGGATGCCCGCCTCGGGCAGGCGCACCTGCAGGCGTGCCTCGTCGATGAACTTGGTCGACATCATGAAGAAGATCAGCAGCAGCAGCACGACGTCGATCAGCGACGTCATGTTGAGCTCTTCCTCGGCGTGACGGCGCTGCTGGAACTTCAAGCGACGGCTTCCTGCGGGTCCGCCTCGCCCGACAGCATCGCCATTTCCGCCGCGGCCGCGGGGCGAGTGGCGCTCGCGCGGTCGATCGCGGCGACGAGCTTGAGCGACTCCTTCTCCATCTCGATCACGTGGCTGTCGACTCGTGCGCGCAGGTAGCGGTACGCCACGAGCGCGGGGATCGCGATGATGAGCCCGGCCGCGGTCGTGATCAGCGCCTCGGCGATGCCGCTGGCCATCGCGGAGGGGTTGCCGACACCCGCGACCGTGATCGCCTTGAACGTGCGGATCATGCCGGTGACCGTGCCGAGCAGGCCGAGCAGCGGCGAGATCGACGCGATCGTGGACAGCGCCCCCAGGTACCGCTCGAGATCGTGCGCCACGTGGCGACCCGCGTCCTCGATCGCTTCCATCATCAGCACACGGTCACGGTGGCGGTTGGCGAGTCCGGCAGCCAGCACCTTGCCGAGCGGCGAGTGCTGCTGCAGCGCCATGATCTGCTTGTCCGAGAGCGCGCGGTTCTCGACCCAGCGCCACACCTTGTCGGTGAGTTCCTCGGGGACGACGCGCTGCCCGCGCAGCGTCCAGAGTCGCTCCAGCGCGATCGCGACCGCGAGGATGGAGCACAGGATGAGCGGCAGCATGACGGGGCCGCCGGCCTTGACGATCTCGAACATGAAGTCGCTTGAGTCCCCGCGCGCGGCAGAAAACGCACCGGGATCATACTGCATGCCCCTCGCCCCGGCGACCGACCGGGACGGTTCAGGGGTCGCGCCAGGGCTTCGGCCATTCGCGCCGCCATTCGCGCGGCGGCTCGAGCGGTCGGTCCGGTCGCAGCCGGAACGTGATCGCGCCGCTCGCGCTGGTGCGCAGTCCGCGTGCGCCGACGGCCTCGTAGCGCTCGACTACGCGCGCGTTCGGGAAATTCCAGCGGTTGCGGTGTCCCGCCGCGTAGACCACCCAGCTGGGCCTGCACGTCGCGACGAACTCCGGCGTCGACGAGGTGCGACTGCCGTGATGTGGCGCCACCAGCACGTCAACCGGCCCCAGCGCGGCGGCCGCGAGCAATTCCGCCTCGGCACGTCGCTCGACGTCACCGGCGATCAGCGCGGACCGGTCGCCTGCGCGCACGCGGAGCACGCACGATCCGTCGTTGTCCCGCGCGTACGGGCCCGGCCCCGGATGCAACCACTCGAACGTGACGTCGTCCCAGGTCCAGCGTCCTCCGCGCACGCAGCGTGCACGCCGCACCCGGGCGCGGGCATCGTCGAAGCGTTCGTACGCGACGCTGGGACCAACGACGAGCGAGCGCACCGGCAGCAGCGCGAGCACGCTTGCGACGCCGCCGGCATGATCGTCGTCGTCGTGGCTGACCGCGACCACGTCGACCGCGCGCACACCACGGTGGCGCAGGTAAGGCAGCACCACGAGTTGTCCCGTGTCGCTTCCGCTCCGGAACGACGGACCGGCGTCGTAGACCAGCACGTGGTTGCGCGTCTCGACGACGACGGCGAGGCCCTGTCCGACGTCGAGGACCGTGAGCGTCGCCTCGCCGGTCGGCAGCGCAGCAGGACGCCACAGGCACGCGGCCAGCACCAGGCCAGCGCCGGCCATGCGTCCGGCAACGGGCAGCGGTGCGAGCGCCGCCGCGGCGCCGAACGCCAGCGCCGTCCACGCCGCCGCGTCGAGGCCGGCGATGGACCACGTCGCCAGCGGCCATCGCGACGGCGCTTCGAGCAACGGCCACGTGGTTTCGATCAGCGCGCCCGTGGCGCGCAGCAGCGCCGCGCCCGGGTCGTGCCAGACGACGGCAACGGCGCAGGACACGAGCACGGCTGGGACGATCAGCAGCGTATAGAGTGGAATGGCGTACAGGTTCACGATCGCGGAGACGAGCGAGACCGCGCCGAAGCTGCCGGCCAGCATCGGCACGAGCCCGACCGTCACGACGGCCTGGACGCGCAGGTAGCCCGACACGATCGAGGGCCGGCGCACGTGCCCGGTCGCAGCGAAGAGGATCGCCGCGACCGCGCCGAACGACAGCCAGAATCCCGGCGCGAGCGGTGCAAGCGGATCGGCGACCAGGACGACCAGCACGCAGGCGCCGAGGCCGTCGGCGATCCCGACCCGGCGTCGCAGTCCGAGCGCGAGCGCGCCGAGCGCGATCATGACCATCGTGCGTTGCGTCGGAACCGACCAGCCCGCGAGCAGGCTGTACGCGAACGCAGCGAGCGTGCCGGCCACGACGGCCGCATCGCGCTGCGCGCCGAGCGCCCCTCGTCGCTGCCGCAGCCGCTGCAGGCGCTCGCCGAGCCAGGCCGCCACGGCGGCGACCATCGCGATGTGCAGCCCCGAAATCGCCATCAGGTGCGTGGTGCCGCTGCGCGCGAGCGTGAGCCACTGCTCGCGGCTCAGCGCGTCCTGCAGCCCGACGGACAGCCCGGCGACGATGCCGGCCGAGGGACGCGCCTCGAGCACTTCGCGAATGATCGCGTCGACGCGTCCGCGTGCGACCAGCACGGGATGCCGCCACGGGGCTGTCCCGCTCGCGCCGAGGCGCGTGCCGAAGCGCACGTAGCCGGTCGCGCCGATGCGCTCTCGCAGCATGCGCGCCTCGTTGTCCGAACCGCCCGGGTTGACGAAGCCCCGCGGCCGCCGCAACTTGACTTCGACGTCGAGTCGCTCCGCCGCGTGGATGCGGCCGGGCGCGTCGTACCAGGTCAATTCGACGGCAGCGGGAACGTGGGCCGCCGCGTCGGCGTCGCGGTCGGGCGCGAATCGAAAGCGCAGCGCCGCGAGTGTGCCCTGCGGCACGCTGACCACGGTGCCTCGCAGACGCAACGTCTGCCCTTCCAGCGCGGGATCGAGACGATCCTCGAGCGCCGCGTGCAGCTGCCAGGCGCACCAGCCGACGCCCACTGCGAGCGCCACCGGCCACCATGCGCGGAGCACCGCGCCGGCGCAGGCGAGCGCGACGCTGCCAAGCAGGACGACGGGCCACCCGGGCCATCGCGGCAGGCACAGCACCAGACAGCAGCCGACCAGCGCTCCGAGGGCGACGCGCCACATCGTTCGGGATCCGCGCGCAAAGCTCGAGCGTGACGGCTGGTCGGCGCCTCGAGCCAGTCGCAATTGCGCACGATCCGCGCAATTTCGCGAGTGTCTAGTGTCTAGTGTTCAGTAGGAGGCAGCTACGCTGCACGCCGACAAAGTCGGCTTCCGACTAACCGCTAGACACTAGACACTGGCGATCAGCCGCCCGTCCTGCAACGTCAGCACGCGCTGCATGCGCGCGGCGATCGAGTCCGAGTGCGTGACCAGCACGAGGCTGGTGCCGAGCTCGCGGTTGAGCTCGAGCATCAGGTCGAGCACCCCCGCGGCGTTGCGCCCGTCGAGGTTGCCGGTCGGCTCGTCGGCGAGGACGATCTGCGGATGAGCCACGAGCGCACGCGCCACGGCCGCGCGCTGTCGCTCGCCGCCCGAGAGCTGCGCCGGACGGTGCGCGAGCCGCTGTCCCAGGCCGACGCGGTCGAGCAGCCGCTGTGCTTCGCGTCGTGCCTCGGCAATCGGCGTGCGGCGCACGAGCAGCGGCATCGCGACGTTCTCGAGCGCACTGAATTCGGGAAGCAGGTGATGGAACTGGTACACGAACCCGAGCGCCCGGTTGCGCAGGTCGCCGCGTGCCGCGTCGGACATGTGCGCGAAGTCCGTGCCGAGCAGGCGCACGTTCCCTGCCGACGGCAGGTCGAGGCCGCCCAGGATCTGCAGCAGCGTCGTCTTGCCCGAGCCCGACGCGCCGATGATCGCGAGCGTCTCGCCGCGCAACACCCGCAGCTCGACGCCCTGCAGCACCTCGAGCCGTTGCCCGGCTTCGTCGAAATGCTTGCGCACGCCGTCGCAGGCCAGGATGGGTTGGTCAGTCATGCCGCAGCGCCCTCGCGGGATCGGTGGTCGCCGCGCGCCAGGCGGGATAGACCGTGGACAGGCAACAGAGTGCGAACGCCGTGCCGGCGATCAGCGCGACGTCGCGGGGCTCCACGCGTGCCGGCAGGTCGCTCATCAGGTAGACGCTCGCATCCATGAAATGCACGCCCGACACGCGTTCGAGCCCGTGCACGATGGCCTCGAGGTTGATCGACAGCAGCACCCCCAGCGCGACGCCGGCGAGCGTCCCGAGCAGCCCGATCACGGTGCCCTGCGTCGTGAACACCGCGAGGATGCTCGCGGGCCGCGCGCCGATCGTGCGCAGGATCGCGATGTCCGGCTGCTTGTCCTTCACCGCCATCACGAGCGTGGAGACGATGTTGAACGCGGCGACCGCGACGACCAGCAGCAGGATGAAGAACATCATGCGCTTGGTGAGCTCTATCGAACGGAAGAAATTCGCGTTGCGCTGAGTCCAGTCCTCGACGTAGAGCCCGCCGCCCAGCGCACTCGCGACCTCGCGCACGGCGAGCGGGGCCTCGTACGGGTTCGCGACGGCGAGCCGCAGCCCGGACACGTTGTCGCCGAGCCGCAGCAGCCGGGCCGCATCGACCATGTGCACCACGGCGAGCGTCGCATCGATCTCGTACATGCCGGAGCGGAACACGCCCGCCACGGTGAACCGTCGCAGCCTCGGGACCACGCCCGCCGGCGTCACGTGCCCCCTGGCCACCACGACGACGACGGCATCGCCCGGTTTCACGCCGAGGAGATCGGCCAGCTCCACGCCGAGGATCACGCCGAACGCGCCCGGCGCCAGCGCCTGCATCGATCCGGTCGTGAGCCGTTCGTGCAGCGAGGACACTTCCGTTTCCAGCTTCGGGTCGATGCCACGCAACGTCGCGGCGCTCGACGTCCCGCCCGGCCGGTCGGCGATCAACAGGACCTCGCCCTCGACGAACGGCGTCACGGCCGCGACGCGCGGGTTGGCGCGCGCCACCGCGCGCAGCGCCGGCCAGTCCGCGAGCCCTTCGCCGAACGCCGTGATCGTCGCGTGCGACGTCAGGCTCAGGATGCGGGCGCGCAACTCGTGCTCGAAGCCGTTCATGACGGACAGGACGACGATCAGCACGGCGACGCCGATCGCGACCCCGACCATCGAGATCGCCGAGATGAACGACAGGAAACGGTTGCCGGTCGAGCGCAGGTAGCGCCGACCGATCCGCAGTTCGAACGGGGCCTGGAACGCCATCACTCGTACCGCAGCGCCTCGGCGGGTTCGGTCGCCGCACCGCGCACGGCCGGGTAGACCGTGGCCAGCACCGTGAGCGCGAACGCGACGAGCGTGATGGTCGCGACTTGCGACGCGCGGACTTCCGACGGAATCGCGGTGATGTAGTAGACCGACGGGTCCATCACGTGGAACCCGAGCACGCGTTCGAGCACGGGGACGATCGTGCCGACATTGAGCGCGACGACGACGCCGAGTGCGAGGCCGAGCAGCGTCCCGATCGTGCCGATCACGAGCCCCTGGGTCAGGAACACGCCGACGATGCCGCGAGGCCGCAGTCCGAGCGTGCGCAGGATCGCGATGTCCGAGCGCTTTTCGTTGACGACCATCACGAGCGCCGCGACGATGTTGAACGCGGCGACCGCGACGACGAGCAGCAGGATCAGGCTCATCATCGTCTTCTCGATCCGGATCGCGCGGAAATACGCCGAGTGCTGCTGGCTCCAGTCGCGCACCTGCAGGCCTTCGCCGCCCGCTGCCAGCAGCTCGCCGGTGCGTCCGGGCACGCTCATGACGTCGTCGAAGCGCACGCGCAGTCCGGCCGGGGTCGCGTCGGTCGAGCCTGCCAGGTCTGCCGCGTCGGCGAGCGAGACGAGTGCCAGCGACGCGTCGGTGTCCTGCAGCCCGACCTCGAACACGCCGATCACGGTGAAGGTCTGCAACACGGGTCGTCCGCCGGCCACGATCATGTCGCGTCCCGGCACGAGCACGGTGAGCTGGTCACCGACTTCGGCGCCGATCTGCCAGGCGAGCACGCGACCGACGATCATCGTGCGCGACCCGGGCCTCAGGTCCGCCAGTCGGCCCTGCAGCAGGTGCCGCTCGATCGTCGAGACGCCCCGCTCGGCCACGGCGTCGACGCCGTGCAGCAGCACGGGCTCCAGCGAGCCGGCGCGGCCGATCATGGCCTGCACGTCGACGAACGGCGCCACACCCTGCACGCCCGGGACGGCGCGGAGGCGCGCCGCGAGCCGCGGCCACTGGGCCATGCGCTCGGGCGGACCCGTCACCGTCGCGTGTGCCGTGAGCGAGACGAGACGGCTGCGCAGCTCGCCCTCGAACCCGTTCATGACCGAGATGATCGTGATCAGCGCGGCGACGCCGAGGCACACCCCCGCCATCGAGATCCACGAGATGAAGGAGACGAAAAAGCCCTGACGTCGGGTCCGGACGTAGCGCAGGCCGACGAAGACAGGCAGCGGGTGGAACACCGACGAGGCGGCTCGATGGGACAGGAGGCCGCAAGGCTACCGGGCGCGGCCCGGCTTTGCACCTGTCCGGTTCGGCGGCGCGAATCACGGATAGTGAACTGGAACAAGGTATTACGAGCCCAACCTCTTGCGCCGGACCACGAATGCTATAGTCCGGCGGGCTTGGTTCGGGAGATCCGCATGTCGCGCACGCAGTCCTTCGTTGCATTCGGCCTGGCGCTGGTCGGCCTCGCCGGCACGCCCGCCGTGTTCGCCCAGAATCTCGAAATGACGCAGCCGCCTGCCGCAACGACGAACGTCGCAGCTCCCGCACGCGGCATGACCATGACCCAGGTCGAGAAGCAGTTCGGCGCCCCGTCCGAACGCTACGCCGCGGTCGGCCAGCCGCCGATCACCCGCTGGGTGTATCCGGACAAGGTCGTCTACTTCGAATACGACCACGTCGTCCACGCGGTCCTCGTCCGTCCCTGAGCCGACGGCACACACCGACCCCGGTCCCCACTAGAATTGCGGGCTTCCTTGCCTGCCCGGCCGTCGCGCCGGGCCGGGCACTCTCTGCTTTTGGTTGTCCATGCCGCCCGCGAACCACGCCCTGCCACTGCCCTCCCCCGACCGCCCGAGCCTGCGCTGGACCGGACTGACCGGTGCCGCCACGGCCCTGTACGTCGCGCGCGCGGCGGCCGAGACGCGGGCGCCGCTGCTCGTGGTCACGCAGGACGCGGCCGGCGCCGCTCGACTCGAGGAGGAACTCGGCTTCTTCGTGGTCCGCGGCACGCCGATCCTCGCCTTCCCGGGTTACGAGACGCTGCCCTACGACCAGTTCTCGCCGCACCCCGACATCATCTCGCAGCGCCTGCGCACGATGGCGCGATTGCCCGCACTCGAACGCGGCATCGTCATCGTCGACCTGCCCACCGCGCTGCAGCGCCTGCCCCCACGCACGTTCGTCGACGGCCACGCGCTCAGCCTGAGGGCCGGTGAGGCGCTCGACCTCGAGAAGTTCCGGCTCCGTCTCACGAGCGCGGGCTACGCGAGCGTGCCGCAGGTGGCCGAACCGGGCGACTTCGCGATCCGCGGCTCGCTGTTCGACGTGTTCCCGATGGGCAGCGACGCGCCGCTGCGCATCGACCTGTTCGACGACGTCATCGACAGCATCCGCAGCTTCGACGCCGAGACGCAGCGGTCGCTCGAGAAACTGCCGCGGCTCGACCTGCTGCCGGCGCGCGAGTTCAGCCTCTCGCCCGAGTCGATCAAGGATTTCCGGCGGCGCTTCCGCACGCGTTTCCAGGGCGACCTCACGCGCATGCCGCTCTATCGCGACGTGGGCGAAGGCCTCGCGCCCGCAGGGATCGAGTACTACCTGCCGCTGTTCTTCGAGAGCACGACCACGCTGCTCGACTACCTGCCCGCGCGCACGACCGTGCTGCTGCCGGCCCGCCACGACGCGGCGCTGAAAGACGCGTGGCGCACACTGGTCGAGCGGCACGAGGAACGCCGCTTCGACATCGAGCACCCGGTGCTCGACCCTGCCGAGATCTGCATGCCGGCCGACGAATGGCTCACGCGCGCGACCGCGTCGCCGCACGTGTTCCTGGGCGATCCGACCGCCGAACCTGAACCCGCTGCGACGCGGCCGCCCGTGCACGACTTCCGGACCGAACCCGCGCCCGTCGTCCGCCTCGACCAGCGTCACGAGGAAACGCTGCGCGCCTTCGCGGACCGGCTGCGAGCGGCGCCGGGACGCGTGCTGCTGGCGGCCGAATCGGCTGGGCGGCGCGAACTGCTGCTCGAATTGCTGCGGCCGTACGGCGTGGCCCCGAAGGTCGTCGCGGACTGGTCGGAGGTCCTGGCCACGGACGCGCCGATCGTCGTCGCCGTGGCGCCGATCGCCTCCGGCGTCGCGCTGCGTGAGCCGTCCGTCACGATCTACGCCGAGGAACAGCTCTTCGGTGAGCGCGCACGGCAGGAGCGTCGCCGGCGGCGGTCGGACCGCGACCCGGCCAGGATCATCCAGCAACTCGCCGACCTGCGCCCGGGCGCACCGGTCGTGCACGAGGACTATGGCGTCGGGCGCTACACGGGGCTCACGACGATGGACGCGGGCGGCACCACGGCGGAGTTCCTCGTGCTCGAGTACGCCGGCGGCGACAAGTTGTACGTACCGGTGCAGGCGCTCGAGCGCATCAGCCGGTACACCGGCGCGCCGGCCGACGCGGCGCCGCTGCACAAGCTCGGCGGCGACCAGTGGTCCAAGGCGCGTGCCCGGGCCGCGGCGCGGATCCGTGACGCCGCGGCCGAACTGCTCGACGTGTACGCGCGACGCGCAGCGCGCGAGGGCCATGCATTTCCGGTCGACGAACAGCAGTTGCGTGCATTCGAAGCGGGGTTTCCGTTCGAGGAAACGGTCGACCAGCTCAGCGCGATCCAGGCCGTCGTCGACGACTTGCGCTCGGGCCGCCCGATGGATCGCGTCGTCTGCGGCGACGTCGGCTTCGGCAAGACCGAGGTCGCGCTGCGCGCCGCGTTCGTGGCCGTGCAGGCCGGCAAGCAGGTCGCGGTGCTCGTGCCGACGACGCTGCTTGCCCAGCAGCACTACGAGACCTTCGTCGATCGTTTCGCGGACTGGCCCGTGAAGATGGAGCTGCTCTCGCGTTTCCGCGCGGGCGCGCAGGCCAAGGCAGCGCTCGACGGCCTCGCGTCGGGCAAGGTCGACATCGTCGTCGGCACGCACAAGCTGCTGCAGCCGGGGATCAAGTTCAGGGACCTCGGGCTCGTCATCATCGACGAGGAGCATCGCTTCGGCGTCCGCGACAAGGAACGGCTCAAGGCGCTGCGCGCCGAAGTCGACGTGCTGACGCTGACCGCGACGCCGATCCCACGCACGCTCAACATGGCCCTGGGCGGGCTGCGCGACCTGTCGCTGATCACGACCCCGCCGCAGTGGCGGCTCTCGATCAAGACGTTCGTCAGCGAGTGGAGCGACCCGACGATCCGCGAGGCGTGCCTGCGCGAGCTGCGCCGCGGCGGCCAGGTCTATTTCGTGCACAACAGCGTCGAGACGATCGACCGGACGGGCGAGCGGCTCGCCGGACTCGTGCCGGAGGCCCGCATCGCGATCGGCCACGGGCAGATGCGCGAACGCGACCTCGAGCAGGTCATGCTCGACTTCTATCACAAGCGCACGAACCTGCTGCTCTGCACGACGATCATCGAAAGCGGCATCGACGTGCCGACCGCCAACACGATCGTCATCGACCGCGCGGATCGATTCGGCCTGGCGCAGCTGCACCAGCTGCGCGGGCGCGTCGGTCGCTCGCACCACCAGGCCTACGCATACCTGGTGACGCCGCCGAAGAACGCAATGACCCCTGATGCGCAGCGCCGGCTCGAGGCGATCGAGTCGCTCGAGGACCTCGGCGCCGGTTTCGTGCTCGCGACGCACGACCTGGAGATCCGCGGCGCCGGCGAGCTGCTCGGCGAGGACCAGAGCGGCCAGATCCAGGAGGTCGGATTCGCGCTGTACATGGAGCTGCTCGAGCGCGCCGTGAAGGCCATGCAGGCCGGCAAGGACCTCGACCTCGAGAAGCCGCTGCACCACGGTCCCGAGATCGATTTGCACGTGCCGGCGCTCCTGCCTGAGGCGTACCTGCCCGACGTGCACGCGCGGCTCGTGCTCTACAAGCGCATCGCGTCAGTGCAGTCGGTCCCCGAACTGGACGACCTGCAGGCCGAAACCGTCGATCGGTTCGGACCGCTGCCCGATCCGGCGAAGAACCTGTTCCGGATCGCGCGCC
>DASUYI010000392.1:0-3252 GCA_036377475.1 Steroidobacteraceae bacterium
CCGCTGGTGCCGGATTGCCAGGATTCTGACCTCGTCTTTCGGCACGACGAAGCGGTACAAGGCGACGTAGCCCGTCTGTCCGTAAGAAATCACCAGTTCCCGTATGTCGCCGTGAAGTCGCCGACCCAGCAGGGGATGCGAGGCTAGATTTTCGACCGCGGAGCGGATCGCCGCAGCGGCCGACAACGCTGCGTCAGGATTTTCCCGACGCAGGAATTCGAAGGCTCGCTCGAGGTGCGTCAGGGCGCGCGACGAATAGACTACCGTTGCCACGATTTCGGGCGGGCTCCCGACTGGCCGCGCGCGAGTCGATCGATCCACCCGTGCACGTCGTCGGCGCGATACACCTCCCCGGTCCGTTCGATCTCCGCGTCTGCCTCGATTGCGTCCTTGACCAGGCTGCGCAGTTGCTCCTCGTAATCCGCGTGCCGTTCCACGGCCTCGAGGATGACACTGTGCGCCGAGCGGCCCGACTGCTTCGCGAGCGCTTGGATGCGAGCGCGCAGCTTCGGTGGCATGCGTATAGTGGTGGTCGCGGCCATGCAACCTCCGGAGGTGAAGCCTTGAGTGTCACCTTTGTAGCACTCGCGAATGGCGTGGGCAAGGGGCGGACATAGCGCCGATACTCGATCGTCAACTGAACGAGAAAAGGGACGTCTCATCATGACGGAGACATTGGCCTGGGTGCGTCACGTTTCGCTCGCAGCGATCACTGCCTTCATCGTCGGTCCAGGCACGACCGCCTTTGCCCAGCAACAACTCCCGTCGGCGGTCGCAGCTCCCGCGATCCCCGACGCCGCCGCCTCGGACCCGGTCGCGCTCGGCTGGATGGTCGGCACGCCGCCACCCGCAGAGAAAGTCATTCGGCAATCCGACGGCAGCTTCTATCGCTTCCCGCGGACGCGCTGGAGCTTCTCGCACTGGCGTGAACTGTTCCCGACGGCCCACGTCTCGCGCGGCGACGGGCCGGTCGCGCCCTTGCCCCGCGCACCCACGGCCGCAGACCTCGAGTCCATCTCGTTCACGCCCGGCACCGGCGGCGCGCCGATGACGTTCGCGCAGGCGCTGCAGGCGGTCTACACGGACGGCGTGGTCGTGCTGCACCGGGGCCGCATCGTCTACGAGAAGTATTTCGGCGCGCTCGACGAGACGCGTCCGCACATCGCGTTCTCGGTGACCAAGTCTTTCTTCGGCACACTCGCCGCGATGCAGGTCGCCGAGGGCGCGCTCGACGAAAACGCACCGGTCTCGCGCTACATCCCGGAGCTCGCCCAGAGCGGGTTCGGCGACGCGACGGTGCGGCAGGTGCTCGACATGACCACCGCGCTCGACTTCACCGAGGACTACGCCGACCCGAAGTCGTCCTTCCTCGAGTACGCGCGCGCCGCTGGCATGTTCAAACGGCCGCCGGGCACGACGGGCCCGGACGACGTCTATTCGTTCGCGCGGACGATCGCGAAGAGCGGCCCGCACGGCGAGCGCTTCACCTATCGATCGCCCAACACCGACGTCGTCGGCTGGCTCGTCGCGCGCGCGGCGGGCAACAACACGCGTCCCGAGGCGGTGCTGCAGGAGCGCCTCTGGAGCCGGCTCGGCGCAGAAGGCGACGCGTACATCTCGGTCGACCCTGCCGGCAACGCGGCGGCGGCCGGTGGACTGAACGTGAGGCTGCGCGACCTCGCACGCTTCGGCGAGATGATGCGACTGGGTGGCAAGTTCAACGGCCGACAGATCGTTCCGGCAGCGGTCGTCGAGCGCATCCGCCAGGGCGCCAACCGCGAGCACTTCGCGGCCGCGAACTACCAGACGATGCGGGGCTGGAGCTATCGCGACCAGTGGTGGATCTCGCACGACGACCACGGCATGTTCATGGCGCGCGGCATCCACGGCCAGGCGATCTACGTCGACCCGAAGGCCGAGATGGTGATCGCGCGCTTTTCCTCCGCTCCGACCGCGAGCACGGTCACGTTCGACCCGATCGTGCTGCCGGCCTACCGCGCGGTGGCGGAGCATTTGATGACGATGGAACAGTGACGCGGCGCTTCGGATCGCTGCGCGAGATCGGACGGTTGCGCTTGTTTTTCGGCTCGCCTCGACTCGACACCGTGTAGTCAGCCAGACCTTACACGCATACCCGTCGATGGTCGGGTGGCTCGCCCATGTCCACGCGCCGACCCTATGGCCCCGCGAAACACCCCGTTTCCGTCGAGAGAGGAAATGCCATGGAAGGCACGAGGAAGACCGTCGTCGAAGATCTCAATGGCCTGCTGCGCGGCGAGCTGTCGGCCATCGAAACGTACCGCCAGGTCCTGGACAAGAACCACAAGGAATACCGCGAGGACGCGCGATTCGAGCAACTGACGCAGATGCTGCGCGACCACGAGCAGGCCGCGTCGCAGCTGCGCGAGCTGGTCCGACGGATGGGCGGCGCCGCGGCCAACGAGTCCGGCGCGTGGGGCGCGTGGTCCAACACCGTCATGGGCGCAGCTCGCCTGCTGGGCGACAAGCCGGCGCTCAAGGCGCTCAAGGAAGGCGAGGAGAGCGGCGTCAAGGATTACCGGTCGGCGCTGCAGGACAACACGCCGCCGGCCGAAATCAGGGACGTCTGCAGCTCGATCCTCTCGCGCGAGGAGGAGCACGTCCGCCAGCTCGATCGCTTGATCCAGGCCGCCTGACGCGCGCGCGCACAGCCATATCGACCCTCTCCCATGCAAGGTGGGAGAGGGTCAGAATGGAGACCCGCTCCCCTGGATCGGGCGCGGGACAAGGAGGCGTCCCATGTCCATCACCGTGCATCGCCGCCACCGCTCGCACCCGTCGCTGCTCCTGCTCGGCCTCCTGTTGCTGCTCCTGCCGCTGCTGCTCGGCTCTGCCTGACGCCTGGGCCCAACCCGATCGCGCGGGAACGCGCGCAGCGGTCGTGACATCCAATGTTGCGCCGGGACTCAACTTTGGATCGTGCGACGGGCGGCACTTCCGCTCGGGCCGCAGGAGGACAGCAGGGCCATGAACATTCGCTGGAAGAAATCGATCACCGCACTCATCGCCGTCGGTCTGTGTGCGCCGTTCACGGGCGCCGGTGCCAACCCGGCGCCGGCACCGACGGACCCGGAGATCGCGGCCATCGTCGTCGCCGCGAACCAGGTCGACATCGACGCGGGCAAGCTCGCGAAATCCAAGGCACAATCGGCCGAGGTCCGCGCGCTGGCGGAGCGCATGGTGATCGACCACACCGGCGTCAACGAGCAGGCC
>DASUYI010000393.1:0-3716 GCA_036377475.1 Steroidobacteraceae bacterium
ATGCGCCGATGCGGCATAGGAGCGACGGTACTGCGCGTGGGTATGGCGCGTCGCGCGCGGCACGAGGTCCTCGATCGTGAGCCGGCGCAATTCTTCGCGCGTGTAACCGAACACGTGTTGGGCCCGCGGGTTGGCCTCGCAGATGACGCCGTCGGCGTCGACGACCATCATCGCGTTGGGGTTGCTCTGCAGCACCAGGCGCAGCCCGGTTTCGATGGCCTGCGCCTCGCGCAGCATCCGTGCGTGCTCGGCGTGCTCGCGGCGGTCCCAGGCGCGGGCCACCAGCGCGCTCGCCAGCGCGACCAGCATCGACAGCAGCAGCGCGCTGCCCGCGATCATGTCGCGCGTCGTCCGAAGCAACGAGGCGAGGTCCGACGCGGGCACGAAGGCGACGACTTTCCATTCGTGCCTGCCGCCTGGCCTTGCGGCACGCGCACCTGCCGTCGCCTGGCCGAGCGCCGCGGCGACGTCCTCGTACGGCCGCACCGTTTCGAAGGTCCAGACGCCTGTGGCGAGCTCGAACTGGCCGCTGCGTGCGCTGGCGATGCGTCGCCAGGCCTCGGGGTCGCGACGTGCGAACGTTGTGTCGCGCCCGAACATGAACCCCCACTCGTCGGCCTTGCGCGGCGCCTGCAGCCAGTAGCCTTCGCCGTCGAGCAGCATCGCGTGGCCGTACAGGCCGCGGCTTGCGGAGGCGAACCGCGCGAGCAGGTCGCGCGCATCGTAGTTGACCAGCAGCATGCCGCGACGACGCCCGGCGCGGTCGTACAGCGGCGTGCCGACCCGCACCACCGGCTTGAGCGGCCGCTCGACGACGCCGTCGTCCATCGAGAGGTCCAGCGGCGAGACGTACACGGTGCCGGCGGGCCGGGAGGCCACGTCGGCGACGAAGTAGCGGTCCTGGTTGTCCTGCAACCGGTCCGCGCGCGTCGGTACCGCCTTGCCGTCGACGAACGAAACACGGACGCGCTCGCGCCCGGTCTCGTCGATCCAGCGCACGCGATCGACGTCCCGCCTGGTGGTCGCCGCAGCGATGAACATGCGTTCGAGTGCACGCAGCGTGGCAGCGGATTCGTCCTCGAGGGCGGCACGCATCGTCGGGAGCCGCTCCATGAAGAGCACGTCCTGCGCGTACTCGACGACGAAGCCGCGCAGCTCGTTCGCGCCGCGCTGGGTATCGATCGACTCGCGCAGCTGCACGAGTTCGAGCTGGCGTTCGGCTTGCGCCCGGTAGAACAGCACTGCCGCGCCCGCGATCAACGCCGCGGACGGCAGGAACAGCGCAAGGAAATAGCCGGGCAGCCGTCGGTTCACAGGGCACCTCGTGTCGGCGCACGTTGACTTTTTGCTTACAGGTGGCGCAATGGCAGCCGTCCCAGATGTCACCAATCTGGTCGCGACGCGGGACGATACCTATGGAGCCTGCGCGCGATTTCGGAGAATCACGGTTGCACGGCGTGGGTGGCGGCTGCGTATAATCGCGCCCAGCATCAAGACACGGGCGTTCGCGCCCGGCCAACCTGCCTTCCCGGGCAAGGTGGCTCGCACCGACGAGGTGCAGATGCGGCCGGCAGGCAACGAAGCGGGTGCACGCTCCTCTACCCTCCGGCGCGACATGGCGGCGGAGGGTTTTTTCTGTCTGATCCAAACCCCTCGCGCAGTCCAGGTTGCGCCGCGCTGCCCACCGGTCTGGTCGGAGCCATCGGGGTCTGGAGACAGGATATGACGCAGCAGTGGAATTCGGCGAACGCGGCTCGACCGGCAACGCCGGCAACCCGGACGACCGCGCCCAGCGACGAGACGCAGGCGCACTTGCGCGCGGCAGGGCGACGCGGTGCGCCGCACGCGCTCGTGGGCGCGGCGCTCGCCCACTACTGGCGCTTGGTCGCGAACACGACGGTCTCCGAGCGCGAAGCGGTCTTGCGGGCGTTGCGCGCCGACATCGCGACGGGGCACACGACTGCCCGGGCGTACGTTGCCATGGCCCTCGGCGAGCCGGATTTCGCGCTGGCGCGCGCTGCGACGCGGGCGTACGTCGGCGGCTGGCCGGCCAGCGTCGAGCGACGCGCGCAGGTGCTCGACGAGGTGATCGACTGGATCGTGCGCGGCCTCGCGCTCGATCGTGCCGCCCTCTGCTGTGCGCTGCTAGACTGTGCCGACGCCACGTGCGTCGAGAAGCTTGCCCGCGTGCGCAATCGTCTCGACACTGCCGAAGCTGATCGGATCTTTGCTACGTACCACGACGACGTCCATGCGGACGTCGCGACGTTCCTCGAGGAGTGGCGCGCGCTGCGACACTGACGGTCAGTCGATCCGGGATGCGGTCGCGGCCGGCGGCTTGACGCTGCGCAGCCAGTTCGAAACGTCCTGCGGCTTGCGCTCGTCGAGCCATTCGAACACCAGCGCGTGCCACGCGACGCGCTGCACGTACGCGCGCGTTTCGTTGAACGGGATGTTTTCCGCCCAGAGGTCGAGGTCCAGCGGCTCCGGCGGCAGCCAGCGCCGTGCCGCGTTCGGCCCCGCGTTGTAGCCCGCGGTCGCGAGCGCCGTTTCACCTTCGAAGCGTTCCACGAGATCCGCAAGATAGGCGGCGCCGAGCGGGATGTTGACCGCGGGCTCGAGCAGCTGCGACCTCGTCGGCGCCGGCTGCTTTTCGCGACGCGCGACGATGCGCGCGGTTCCGGGCAGCAACTGCATGAGGCCGAGCGCGCCGGCGGAGGAGCCCGCGTCGGCGCGGAACAGGCTTTCCTGCCGGATGATCGCGTAGATGAACTCGCGCTTGAGGCCGGTGCGCCGGCTCGCCTCGCGCACGTAGGACGCATACGGACGCGGATAGAGCAGTTCGTAGTCGTTGAAGATCCTCTGCCGCGCGGCACTTGCGATCGCCTGGTGATGCCAGCCCCAGCGCGAGGCGAGGCCCACGGCGTCGCGTTGCTGGTCCGGGGTCAGCTCGTCGTACGCGGCGAGCCATTCGGCGCTGGCCTCGTCCTCCATGCGACAGTGGAGCAACTCGCGCGTGCGCACCATCTCCGGCAGCTGGGCCACCCGCGCGATGGCGTCGTCGGTCAGCCCGAGCGGCTGCAGGTTGGGCACGAACTTCCGATCGAGCCGCGCCGAGGCGAGCGCGGCGTACCAGTTGTCGGTCGGAATGACCTGCGCGTAACCGGCGCGCGCCTGCGCGAACTCGCCGAGCTGTTCGTTGGCGCGCGCGGCCCAGTATTGCCAACGCGCCTGGGTGCGCAGCGCCTCGGGCATCGCGCCGATCACCGCCGCGGCCCGCTTCCAGTCGCGCGCCCACAGCGCCGCGCGGACGTGCCATTCGTGAGCGCGTTCGTCGAAATCGTCCGGATGCACCTGGGCGAAGAAATCGAGTGCCCCGGGCATCCGGCTCCACGAGAGCGCCAGCGCCACTGCGAGCGCGTACGGGCTGGTCCGACGCGCGTCGAGCTTGCGACTCGAAACGAGGGCCGGCAGTTTCGCGGCCGCCGCTGCCGCATCCGCGCGCGCGAACCGCGTCCAGCCTTCCGCGAGCGCATCGTCGTCGACCGGTCGGTCCGGATCCGCGATCAGGGTCGTGATTTCGCGCGTCGGTTGTTCGATCAGGGCCGCCCACTGCAGCAGCGGCGCCGCACGCTGCGCCGGCAATGAGCGAGCGAGATGGCGCGCGAGGGTCGCGTCGCCGGCCCCGAGTGCAAGCCGCGCCCGGCGCGCCGTGA
>DASUYI010000394.1:0-2354 GCA_036377475.1 Steroidobacteraceae bacterium
GACCTCCGTGTCTGTCTCGACGTCGAAGCGTAGACGCGTCGAGGGCGGCGGTCAGCCGGTGCAGTCCGACAGGACCCTGCCCCCCTCTCCCGCCCGCACGGGAGCGGGCGAGAAGCCGCGCGAACGATCAGGTCAGCACGCCGCGGCGCGCGAGATGACGTGCGTACAGGTAGAGCCCGAGCGCCACGACGAAGATGACGGCCGAGAACGCGGCCGCGCCGCCGCCCATCTTCTCCATGCCGTCCGTGAGCACGAAGTTGTGGATCGTCGTGATCACCATCGCCACGAACGAAACGAGGAACACGTGCTCGGCAAGGCGCCTGCGCAGCAACAGCAGCACCGACCCGAGCACCCCCGCCCCACACCGCGATCGCCCACAGCGCCACGACCCAGGCCGGGAAGGCGTAGAAATACTCGAGCTGCTCGGGCGTGAACTGCTCCATGTACGCAGCGTTCCTGGTCTGCGTCATCACGTAGTCGAGCGCGCCGATCGCGTTCCAGAGCAGCGCGACGATGCCGACCACCCACAGTTTCCAGTCCGCGCGTGCGGGCGTCATCGCCCGGGCTTCCGTAGACATGTGGCTTCCCCCGTCGTCGTGTCGCATGTGTCAGCAGAGAATGCGCGTTCAGGCGGCGCCGGTGCCCGCGGACGATCCGGGGTACGACGTCGCATCGCTCTCGTTGGCGGCGGTCGTCACGGACACGCCGCTGCACGCGGCGAGCTCGCGGATCGCCTGCACGAGCCGCTGCACCTCGATCGGCTTCGGCAGGTGCTCGTTGAACCCCGCCGCGAGCGCCCGGGCGCGATCCTCGCTGCGCGCGTGCGCCGTGAGCGAGATCGCGGGTGTCGCGCCCCCGGCCGCCGTCGGCAACCGGCGCACGCGCCGGATCAGGCTGTAGCCGTCCTCGCCCGGCATGCCGAGGTCGAACACGAGCACGTGCGGACGATGCCCGGCGAGGACTTCGGCAATGTTCGTGCCGGAATCGAGACAGACGACGCTCGCCCCGGCCTGCTCGAGCAGCCTCGCGACGGCCGAGCGTACATCGGCTTCGTCGTCGACGACCACCGCGCGCACTCCCGGGAGCTCGGTGACCTGCATCGCCTGCAGCGTCGCGCTTCGTGGTGTCGTGCCCACGGTCGCCTCGGCGCTGGCGGCAACCGGCAGGCGGACGGTCACCCGGGCGCCCTGCCCGACGCCCGCGCTGTCGGCCAGCACGCTGCCGCCGTGCAGGCGCACCAGGTTGTCGACGATCGCGAGGCCGAGGCCGAGCCCGCCGTGGCGGCGGGCCGTCGAACTGTCGGCCTGCCGAAACGGCGTGAAGACGTGCGGCAGGAATTCCGGATCGATGCCCTCGCCGGTGTCGGCGACGACGAGTTCCGCGGTGTCCTCGTCCGATCGCACGGTCACCGTCACGCGGCCGCCGGTCGGCGTGAACTTGATCGCATTGACCAGCAGGTTGTTGACGACCTGCTCCATGCGGTCGGCGTCGATCATGACCATGACCGGCGGCGCACGTCGCTCGTATTCCAGCGTCACACCCTTGGCGTCGGCGCGCGGTCGCGCGGCCTGCACGGCGGACCACACCGGCTGGTCGAGCGACTGCGGTTCGAGGTCCAGTTGCAGCGTGCCCGTGCGCATGCGGGTGACGTCGAGCAGTTCGTCGACCAGTCGCGTCTGCGCGCGCGCATTGCGCTCGATCACGTCGAGTCCGCGCGCGAGTTCGGCGGGCGCACCGCGTCCGTGCTGCAGCACGGCGCACCAGCCGAGGATCGCCGAGAGAGGGCTGCGCAGTTCGTGCGACAGCGTCGCGAGGAACTCGTCCTTGGCGCGGCTCGCCTGCTCGGCCTCCACGCGCGCGGCGCGCTCGCTGGCGAGCAACGCGTCGCGCTCGGACTCGACCATCCGGCGCTGCCGCACCTCGCGACCGAACAGGAACATCGCGGCGAACATGAACGTCGAGCCCCAGATCGCGATCAGCGGGTTGAAGAACGACGGTGGCGAATAACCCGTGACCACGAACAGCCGCCAGGCGAGCATCGACAGCATGGCGCCGAGCAGGCACAGCCACGCCCCCGTGGCACCCTGTCGGCGGCTGAGCAGCGTGACGCCGTAGACGACGGCGACCAACTGCATCCCGGCGGCGATGATCAGGAGGACGCGATCCACGGTGGCTCGTTCCTGGGGCGCCTGGGACGACAGGCGCGAATTTGCCGCAGTGTCTCGCCCCGCTGCGCTTCGCGCCAGCGATTTTTGGCGATCAGCGGTCGTCTGGCGCGGCTGCCAAGTCGCGCGGGCGCCGCGCGATTCCGCCACGCGTTACGGGAGCCGCGGCTGCGGTCGTACGACCCGGAC
>DASUYI010000395.1:0-2786 GCA_036377475.1 Steroidobacteraceae bacterium
CGAGGTCGACGTCGTCGGCGACAACCGTGAATTCACGGCCAAGGTCAGCTCGATCGTGCCGGCGGGCGACCCGCGCACGCAGTCGTTCGAGGTCCTGATCAAGGCGCCGCCCGTCGACGGCCTGCTCGCCGCGGGCAACACGGTGCAGGTGCGATTGCCACTCGGCGAGCCGCAACGCCGGCTCTCCGTGCCGCGCGACGCCCTCGTCATCCGGGCCGACGGGCTCTACATCGTCAAGCTGAACGGCGAGCAGCGTGCGGAGCGGGTCCCGGTCAAGGCGGGCGTCGCCGACGGCGACTGGATCGCGGTCGACGGCACGCTCAAGGCGGGCGACTCGGTCGTGGTCCGGGGCGCGGAAAGCCTCCGGGGCAGCGAGAAGCTCGACGTTGTCGGCGTGTTCGAGGCAGAACCGAAACGGCTCTCGTTGCAGGCGCCCAAGCCCGACGCGTGAGCCGCCGCACAACGTGGGCGGGCGGGCGAAGCTATACTTTGCCCCCCATGAGTGGACTCCCGACCCGGCTCCTGCCCACGTTCCTCGTGATTCTGTCCGCGGCTGCGTCGCTGACGGCGGCGGTCGCAGGGGCACAGGGCTTCAGCTCCGTTTCTTCGGGGACGCCGACCCCGTCCGTGACCGCTCCCGCCGCGGCACTACCCCTGCCCGCGGCATCGGCCGCGACGACGCCGGTCCCGCCCGCGGCCGGGACCCCGGCCGGAGCCGAGGCTCCGGCCGCGCAGTTGGCGGCGCTCGCGCCGGGCAGCACGGGTGGTTCCGCCAATCTTGCCGGCGCCGGTCCGGACCTCGGCCCCGTGCGCCCGTTCGAGCAGGCCGACAAGCTGATCGTCGACAAGAGCGATCGCAAGCTGTACCTGCTGCGGCAGGGGCGCGTCGTCGCCGAGTACCCGGTCAAGCTCGGCCTGAACCCCTACGGCCACAAGCAGCAGGAAGGCGATTTCCGCACGCCCGAGGGCAAGTACGCACTGACGCGCCGCAACCCGCGCAGCGAGTTCTTCCTCTCGATCCAGGTGTCGTACCCGAACCGCGAGGACGCGGCCTGGGCCAAGGAAAACGGCTGGAGCCCGGGCGGCCTGATCATGATCCACGGGCAGCCGAACGTGCCGAAGCGGCCGCCCGAGTTCTACGCGAGCCGCGACTGGACCGACGGCTGCATTGCCCTCACGAACGCCGACATGGTCGACGTCTGGCTGCGCACCTCGGTCGGGCTGCCGATCGAGATCAGGCCCTGACGATGCGGCGGGCCGAGGTCGCCATCCCGGCGGGCCCGCCGGAAGAGACCGATTTCGTCGACGCCCGCGTCTCGCCGACCGGCAGCCTCGAGAACCTCTCGCAGCACGAAGTCGACCGCCTGCTCGACTCGTCGCGCGGCGGCCTGTACCAGCTCTATCGTCGCTGCTCGCTCGCCGTGCTCAACAGCGGCGGCGAAACCGACGACGCGCGCGCGATCTTCGACCGCTATGCCGACTTCGACATCGGCATCATGCGGCAGGCCTGGGGCGTCAAGCTGGAGCTGCACAATGCGCCGGCCTCGGCGTTCGTCGACGGCCGCATGATCCGCGGCATCCAGGAACACTTGTTCGCGGTGCTGCGCGACATCCTCTACATCCACGGCGAGGTCTACGAGCACGGCAGCCTGGAGTTGCGCGAACCGCAGGGCATCACCAACGCGGTCTATCGGATCCTGCGCAACGCGGGGCTGCTGCTGCCCCGCGTGCGGCCGGACATCGTCGTCTGCTGGGGCGGGCACTCGATCAACCGCGAGGAGTACGAGTACACCAAGACGGTCGGCTACGAGATGGGGCTGCGCGGGCTCAACGTCTGCACGGGGTGTGGACCCGGGGCGATGAAGGGCCCGATGAAGGGTGCGGCGATCGGTCACGCCAAGCAGCGCATCCACGCCGGGCGCTACATCGGCCTGACCGAGCCCGGCATCGTCGCGGCCGAACCGCCGAACGCGATCGTGAACCAGCTCGCGATCCTGCCCGACATCGAAAAACGTCTCGAGGGTTTCGTGCGACTGGGCCACGGCATCGTCGTGTTCCCGGGCGGCGCCGGCACGGCCGAGGAAATCCTCTACCTCGTCGGCATCCTGCTCGATCCGCAGAACGAGCCGCAGCCGTACCCGGTCGTGTTCAGCGGCCCGCGCGGCAGCGAGGAGTATTTCCAGCAGATCGACGCGTTCCTGGTCGGCACGCTCGGCGAACGCGCGCGCCAGTGCTACCGGATCATCGTCGACGACCCGGCGGAAGTCGCCCGCGAGATGCTGCGGGGCATGCACGCGGTGCGCGAGTACCGGCGACGGGAAAGCGACGCCTACAACTACAACTGGCTGCTGCGGATCCCGCACGAGCTGCAGACGCCGTTCGAGCCGACCCACGAGACGATGGCGTCGCTGAACCTGCGTCGCGACGCGCCTGCGCACGAGCTCGCGGCGGAGCTGCGGCGCGCGTTCTCGGGGATCGTCGCCGGCAACGTCAAGGAGGCGGGCCTCAAGTTGATCGACAAGTACGGCCCGTTCGAACTGCACGGCGACGCGGAACTGCTGAAGCCGCTCGATGCGCTGCTCGCGTCGTTCGTGCGGCAGCGCCGCATGAAGCTGTCGGGCGAGTACAAGCCCTGTTATCGGATCGTCGCCTGAGGTCGAAGATCCGAGGCTCCGGGCGTCCGACCCGGCTGCTCTTTCCGGCTCCGAACACCGACATGGCGTCTCCACCCCTTCGCGGGGCGGACCGCCCGCCGGATCGGCGCAAGAACGGGAACGGCCGTAATG
>DASUYI010000396.1:0-2461 GCA_036377475.1 Steroidobacteraceae bacterium
CGCGCCGCCCTTGAGTTCGCGCACGGTCAGGGCCGCGCGGGCGCCGGTGAAGTCCACGATCTGTTCGAGTTCGTGCCGCCGGAACTGCATCGGCACCGGGCTCACGATGACGCCCAGGCGCATGGCGGCGAGGTAGAGCGCCGGATACTCGGCGACGTTCGGCAGCTGCGTGATCAGGATGTCGTCGCGCCCGAGCCCGAGTTCGAGCAGGCGCAGGGCGTAACCGTCGACGAGGTCGGCGACGTCACGGAAGGTCAGGCGTCGCGCCGCGTCGCCGAGCAGCGCGGGGCGGTTGGGGGGATCGATGATTGCGACCTGGTCGGGCGCCGCGCGCACGGCGGCATCGAACAAGTCGGGAATCCGCGCGTCGGACCACCAGCCGCGACGGCGGTATTCGCGGATCAGGTGTTCGGGCGTCGTGCGCATCGGGCCTCCCTGTCACCGGTGCGGCGGTGCGGACCGCCGGCTGTCGTCGTTCGAACGCATGCTGTATGGTCTCGCAACGCAAGCAAGTGTGCGGAGTGCATCATGAATCGACGTCGTTTCCTCGAGGCTTCTACCGTGGCGTCGGGTCTGCTCGCCACGGGTGCCGTGGCGGCGGCCGGCACCGTCACCGATCCGTTGCAGGTGCTGCGCGAGGTCATCCTCGCCTGGCGTCGCAAGGACCTCGAGGCCATGCTGCAATACATCGACGACGAGATCACCTGGCACTCGCACGTCGGCAGCCCGCCGCTGCAGGGCAAGGCGGCCATGCGCGAATTCGCGACGCGCATGACGACGCAGATGAAGGAGATCCACTGGCGCCTGTTCGAGGTCGCGCGCGACGGCGACCGGTTGCACGTCGAGGGCGTCGACGACTTCGTGACGACCGAAGGCCGCCGCGTCGTCATTCCGTACGCCGGCGTGCTGGCCTTCCGCGACGGACGGATCGTCGAATGGCGCGACTACTTCGATCGCGCGCTGTTCGATCGGCTCAAGGCGGGCGAAGCCCTGCCCGCGTACCTCGAAACGGTGGCGAACCGACCGGCGCTGTTCTAACCGCCGCACCACGTCGCGATCAGCGCCCCGTCCGGATCACGGACGCGTGGAGCATGCGCGCCATGCGCTTCTCGAGGCCCTTCGGGTCGAGTGCGAGCGCGGCGCGCACTTCCACGGCCATGCGGTCGGTGTCGAGTTCGTCGATGCCGCGCGTCACCGCCTTGAGTCCGGCGCGCGCGATGTCCTCCGGCTTCTCCTTGGAGCCCTCGACGTGCGCCGCCATTCGCGTGTCGACCGAGCCGACGATCAATGCGGTCACCTGGGTGCCCTGCGGCGCGAGTTCGGCCCGCACAGCGCCGGACAGGCTGCGCGTCGCCGCTTTCGCAGGCGCGTACCCGCCCATGTTCGGCACGCTGACGATGGCCGCTGCGGAGAGCACGTTCACGATCGCGCCGCCGCCGTTGCGGGCCAGGATCGGGGCGAATGCGCGGCACATCGCCAAGGTGCCGAAATAGTTCACTTCCATCTCCTGCCGGGCTGCACTCATGTCGGGCGCGCCGAGCAGCAGCTGGTTCGTGAACAGCCCCGCATTGTTGACGAGCAGGTTCACGTCGTCGCAGCGTCGCGCCGCTTCCGCCACCTCGGCGGTGTCGGTGACGTCGAGTTCGATCGCGACGCAGCGATCGGGGAACGCCTCGACGAGGTGTGCGGCGGCCGCGGGGTCGCGACTGCCCGCATACACGCGACGCGCCCCGGACTCGAGCAGCACGCGCACGAAGCCCTCGCCGATGCCGCGGTTGCCGCCCGTCACGAGGGCGACGCATCCCTTGATGTCCATGATGAGGCTCGTCTCCGGTCTGTGGCCGTCGCGTCAGTCCGCGGCGGCGGAAGGAACGATGATGTCCGCTGCGGGAGGCTCGGTGTACAGCCGCGCGACGTCGTGCGCGCGCCGCGCGAGCGTGACGCGCTGGTTGATGGTGCCCTTGTCCGAGACCTCGTGCTGGTCGGCGCTCGGCGGCTCCGTGAGCAGCACCAGGCGTTCGACGCGCTCGCTGAGGCCGCGGCCCGCGTTGTAAGCGGCCAGTCGTCCGGCGAGTTGGCGACGCAGGTCGGTAGTGGGCGGCGTGCGTGGCCAGGCGAGCAGCGCGACGTACGGAAGGTTCTCGCCGCAGACGACGACGTCGGCCAGCACCGGCGCCGTGGCCTCGAGCAGCTCGGCGCGCACACGCCCGGCGGCGACCCACGTGCCCGTGGTGAGCTTGAATTCCTCGGCCAGGCGGCCCGCGAACTTGAGGCCCTTGCTGATGTCGCCCGGGTCGTGGAACTGCGCGGTGTCGCCGGTGCGATAGAACCCTTCATCGTCGAAGATCGCGCGGTTGGCCTCCGGGCTGCCGAGGTAGCCTGGGGTGACGATCTGCCCGCGCACCAGCACCTCGTAGCGTGGCCCGCGCGGCACGAGCTTGAGCGTCATGCCCGGCATCGG
>DASUYI010000397.1:0-6112 GCA_036377475.1 Steroidobacteraceae bacterium
CTGCGGCTCGGGGCGTCGTCGCTGTCGGAGGCGGAGCTGCTCGCCATCCTGCTGCAGACGGGCACCGTAGGACGGTCCGCCCTCGACACCGCGCGGGTGCTGCTCGGGGAGTTCCGGTCGCTCCGGGGGCTGCTGACTGCCGAGCGGCAGCGGGTCTGCCGGACGCGAGGCCTGGGCGCCGCCAAGTTTGCCCTGCTGCAGGTCGCGCTCGAGCTCTCGCGGCGGCACTACGCCGAGCAGATGCAGGCCGGCCCGCCCCTGTCCAACCCCCGGGCCACGCGCGAGTTTCTCCGGGCGCAGCTTCGCGATCGCGACCACGAGGTCTTTTGCTGCCTGTTTCTAGACAATCGGCACCGGGTCATCGCTTTTGACGAAGTTTTCCGGGGCACGATCGACGGCGCCAGCGTTCACCCCCGCGACGTGGTCAAGCTCGCCTTGGCCCGCAATGCCGCCGCGGTCATCCTGGCTCACAACCACCCATCCGGCATCGCCGAGCCGAGTCAGGCCGACGAGCTGATCACCGGCCGGCTCCGGGATGCGCTGGCCCTGGTGGACATCCGCGTGCTCGACCACATCGTGGTGGGGGACGGCGCCTGCGTGTCGTTCGCCGAGCGGGGACTGCTTTAGGGATAGGGGGTCGGGATGGGGATAGGGGATAGGGGTCTTCGGCGCGGCGCTTGCCCGAGTCGCGCCGCACTGGTATAAAACGCGGCTCGTTTTTCGGGTTACGCCCCCGTGGCCGGCCCGTCAGTTACAGGACCAGCCATCATGTCGAAAGTCTGTCAGGTCACCGGCAAGCGGCCGATGAGCGGTAACACCGTTTCGCACGCCAACAACCGCAAGCGCCGTCGCTTCCTGCCGAACCTGCACACGCAGCGGTTCTGGCTCGAGAGCGAAAAGCGCTGGGTCAGCCTGCGCGTCTCGGGCAACGCGATGCGCACGATCGACAAGAAAGGCGTCGAGGCCGTCGTGGCAGAACTGCGCGCCCAGGGCCACAAGGTCTGACGGCGGCCCGCCAGCAGCAGGAGTCATAGCCATGCGCGACAAGATCAAGCTCGTTTCGACCGCCGGCACCGGCCACTTCTACACGACCACCAAGAACAAGCGTCTCCATCCGGAGAAGCTCGAGGTCAAGAAGTTCGACCCGAAGGCCCGCAAGCACGTCACGTACAAGGAAGCGAAGATCAAGTAACGGATCTCGTGTCCACGCGCCCGACGTCGCGTCCCGAAGAACCCGCCGCCCGGCGGGTTTTTCGTTTGCGGGCGACCGATAATCGCCTCCGGCATGCCTGAGTTACCCGAAGTCGAAACCACGCGCCGCGGCATCCGCGCGGCCGTGGTCGGGCGCACGATCCGCACATTCGAGTTGCGCGAGCCCCGGTTGCGCTGGCCGGTCGAGCCGCACCTCGCGCGGGAACTCGCCGGACAGCGCGTGCTCGACGTTCGCAGGCGTGCCAAGTACCTGCTGATCGAGCTCGAGCGCGGTACGCTGATCGCGCACCTCGGCATGTCGGGGAGCCTGCGCATCATGCCGGCGACGTCGGCGCGGCTGCTGCACGACCACTACGATCTCGTGCTCGATTCGGGCCAGTGCCTGCGCTTCAACGACCCACGGCGGTTCGGCAGCCTGCACTGGTGCACCGGTGACCCGCAGGCGCACACATTGCTCGCCGACCTCGGTCCCGAGCCGCTCGAGCCCGCGTTCGACGGCGGTCATCTCGCGCGCCTCGCCCGTCGACGCAAGGCGGCCGTGAAGCTGTTCCTGATGGATCAACGCGTGGTCGTGGGCGTCGGCAACATCTATGCGAGCGAGGCGCTGTTTCGGGCCGGGGTGCGACCGCGGCGTGCCGCGGGACGCCTCAGGCGCTCCGAGTGGGAGCGAGTCGCCGAGGCGATTCGCGCGGTGCTCTCCGACGCGATCAGGCAGGGCGGCACGACCTTGCGCGACTACGTCAACGCCGACGGCACGCCGGGGTACTTCCGTCAGGAGCTCTACGTGTACGAACGCACGGGCGAGCCGTGCCGGCGCTGTTCGACCCCGATCCGGCACGTCGTGCAGGGGCAGCGCTCGACCTACTTCTGTCCGGCCTGCCAGAAATAGGCGTCGGCACGGACGGTTATGCCCTGAGACCGCGACGTAGATTTACGGGCTCCCCCTTTGCGGCAGTCGCACGCCCGCCTCCATAATCGATCGCCATGCCAGAAGCTTCCTCTTCGATGCGGGTCCTGCTGGGTGTCACCGGCGGCATCGCGGCGTACAAGAGCGCCGAGTTGACGCGCCGGCTGCGCGAACGCGGCGCCGACGTGCAGGTCGTGATGACGGCCGCCGCGCAGCAGTTCGTCACGCCGCTCACGTTCCAGGCGTTGTCGGGACGCGCCGTGCGCACCGACCTCTGGGACCCGGCGGCCGAAGCGGCGATGGGGCACATCGAACTCGCGCGCTGGCCGCACCGCATCGTGATCGCGCCGGCCTCGGCGGACTTCATCGCACGACTGGCAGGCGGCCTCGCCGACGACCTGCTCGCGACACTGTGTCTCGCCTCGGACGCACCGATCACGATCGTTCCGGCGATGAATCGCCTGATGTGGGCCAACGCCGCGACGCAGGCGAACGTCGCCACGCTGCGTTCGCGCGGCATCGCGGTGCTCGGTCCCGCCGAGGGCGACCAGGCGTGCGGCGAGACGGGGCCCGGGCGCATGGTCGAGCCGCACGAGATCCTCGAAGCGCTCTTTGCCGGTTGCGCGGCTACCGACGCGAAGGGCCCCCTATGTGGCCGCAAGGTCCTCGTCACCGCCGGGCCGACGCGCGAACGCATCGACCCGGTGCGATTCATCACCAACCGCAGCTCCGGCAAGATGGGGTTCGCGGTCGCCGAGGCCGCGCGTGACGCGGGTGCGGACGTCGTGATCGTGAGCGGCCCGGTCAACGTGGCGACGCCGGTTGGCGTGCGCCGCATCGACGTCGAGTCGGCCGAGCAGATGCTCGAGGCGGTGCGGGCCGAGATTGCCGATACGGACGTGTTCATCGCGTCGGCGGCCGTGTCCGATTACCGTGCGCGCGAGGTGGCCGAGCACAAGATCAAGAAGACCAGCGAGCAGCTCGTGTTGCAGCTCGCCCGCACGCCGGACATCCTCGCGACGGTCGCCGCGGGCACGCCGCGGCCGTTCGTCGTGGGGTTCGCGGCTGAGACCCAGAACGTCGAGCGCAACGCACTCACGAAGCTCGAGACCAAGAAGCTCGACATGATCGCGGCGAACCAGGTCGGCGAGGGACTCGCCTTCGACTGCGACGACAACGCGTTGACCGTTTACTGGAACGGGGGCAAGCGTGAGCTCGCACGCGCACCGAAATGCCAGCTCGCGGCGGAGCTCCTCGACGTGATCGCGGAACGGTATGCCGCCGGGAGCCGGGATCCGTGAATGAGCAGGTGACGGCCGTGCGGCGGCCCAGGCTGCAGGTGAAGATCCTCGACGCGCGGATCGGCCGCGAGTATCCGCTGCCGCACTACGCGACGCCGGGCTCCGCAGGGCTCGACCTGCGCGCGTGCCTGGATGCGCCGGTCACGCTCGAGCCGGGCCAGGCCCGACTGGTCCCGACGGGCATCGCGATCCACCTGGAGGACCCGGGCCTCGCGGCCGTGCTTCTGCCGCGCTCGGGCCTCGGCCACAAGCACGGCATCGTGCTCGGCAACCTGGTCGGCCTGATCGACTCGGACTACCAGGGCCAGGTGATGGTGTCCTGCTGGAACCGTGGCCAGTCGACGTTCACCGTCGAACCCGGCGAGCGCATTGCGCAGATGGTGATCGTGCCCGTGGTGCAGGTCGAATTCGACGTGGTCGACGAATTCGCGGAGAGCGACCGCGGCGCCGGCGGGTTCGGCAGCAGCGGAAGGAAATGAATAGCGGATAGCGGATAGCGGATGGTAGGAACAAGAAGGCCGGCATCGCCGGCCTCTTCACTAACCGCTAACCGCTTCCTACTCGATGCCCTTCAGTTCCTTGAACCGCTGGATGTCGGCGCCGAACTCGCGCGCGAGCCGCTCGCGCTCGGCCGTGTTCTTGGTCAGCTCCTGCTCGTAGACCTGCAGGCCCTTGACGGTGTTCACGATCTCGCTCGCGATCTGCTCCGGCAGCGCGGGCGCGTTGGGCTCGGTGCTGTACGGGCGATAGCGTTGCACCGACTCCTTGAGCCGCGCCTCGCGTGCGCGCAGGTTGGAGATGTACTGCCCCGTGACGACGTTCTGTTGCTCGAGCAGCTCGATGCGCTGGTCGCGCAGCCGCTCGATGTCCGCGACGCTCAGATAGGTCGCGAGCAGCGTCTTGTCGCGCTGGGCCGCGGCCTTGGCGGCGTCTTCGGCGGCCTTCTGCTGCGCCAGTTCCTCGAGCGACTGGCGCCCGGGGATCACGCGCACGACACGGCCGGTCGCATCGAGCACCTCGACGTCGATGTCCATGCACTCGGCCGGGATGGCCTGGCTCACGTAGGTGCGGCCGTTGCTCGCCTTGCAGCGATACATCTCCTCGCCGGAGACGTTCGGCGTGTTGCGCTTGACCGCCGCGTCGGCCACGCCGGCGACGATGGCTCCCAGCAACACCACGATCAGCAGGACGGCGCCGCTGGTCACGCGGGCACGGATCCGGGCCGATTCGAGACGGGTCACGTCGGTCATGGACGCCATTTTGAGCCTGCCCGAGTCCTGAAGTGCACCTTTTGGGCCCGCGCGACGCTCGGCTCTGTGACCGACTTCACCCGGCGCCCGCTTCAGACGATGCCGTACTGGTCACGGTACGCGCGCACGGCCTGCAGCACCTCCCGGTCGTCCGCGGCCTCGAGGTGTGCCATGAGGTCGCGCAACCGCAACACCGCGATGACCGGCAGGCCGAACGTCTCCTCGACCTCCTGGACCGCTGATTTCTCGCCCTGGCCCCGCTCCTCGCGATCGAGCGCGATCAGCACGCCGGCCGGGGTCGCGCCCTGCGCGCGGATGATCTCGACCGATTCGCGTATCGCGGTACCGGCGGTGATGACGTCGTCGACGATCAGCACGCGGCCATGCAGCGGCGCGCCCACGATCGTGCCACCCTCGCCGTGACCCTTCGCCTCCTTGCGGTTGAACGCGAACGGCAGGTTGCGTCCTTCGTCCGCGGCCATCGCGGCCGCGGTGGCGGTCACGAGCGGAATGCCCTTGTAGGCCG
This sequence comes from Steroidobacteraceae bacterium, assembly GCA_036377475.1. Taxonomy (GTDB): domain Bacteria; phylum Pseudomonadota; class Gammaproteobacteria; order Steroidobacterales; family Steroidobacteraceae; genus RPQJ01. Next base: position 5,197 of record DASUYI010000397.1, read on the forward strand.
GGCCGAACAGCATGTCGAACGGCACGCCCGAGTGCGCCGCGGCCCGCGCGTAATGACGACCGAGCGAGCCGATCGCGTGGCCGGTGTTGAACAGCCCGGCGTTGAAGAAATACGGGCTCCTGCGGCCCGACTTCAGCGTGAACTCGCCGAATCTCAGGACGCCGAGCTCGAGGCAGAGCCGGATGAAGTCGCGTTGGTCCATGGCGGGCGTACTTTATACTGCGTGTCCTATGCGGATCATCACGCTGAATGCGAACGGCATCCGTTCGGCCGCGCGCAAGGGCTTCTTCGACTGGCTCGAGCGACAGGACGCGGACGTCGTCTGCGTGCAGGAAACGAAGTGCCAGCGTGAGCAGGTCACCGAGCCGCTGTACCACCCCGCCGGGTATCACTGCCATTACCTCGACGCGACCAAGAAAGGCTACAGCGGCGTCGCCGTGTACTCGCGCGTGAAACCCGACGGGGTGATCGCCGGTTACGGCTCCCGCGAGTTCGACACGGAGGGACGCTACCTCGAGGCCCGTTTCGGCAAGCTGAGCGTGGTGTCGGTCTACCTGCCCTCCGGCTCCTCCAGCGAGGAGCGACAACGCGCGAAATTCCGTTTCCTCGCCGAGTTCATGCCGTACCTGCGAGCGTTGAAGCGCAAGCGGCGCGATTACGTGCTGTGCGGCGACTGGAACATCGCGCACAAGGAGATTGACCTCCGCAACTGGAAGTCGAACCAGAAGAACTCGGGGTTCCTGCCGGAGGAACGGGCCTGGCTCGACGAACTGTTCGGTGACGTCCGCTACGTCGACGCGTTTCGGGAAGTGAACCGGGACCCCGACCACTACACCTGGTGGTCGAATCGCGGCCAGGCCTGGTCCAGGAACGTCGGCTGGCGCATCGACTACCAGGTGCTGAGCCCCGGTCTCCG
>DASUYI010000398.1:0-3403 GCA_036377475.1 Steroidobacteraceae bacterium
GGCCTGCGTCACGGACTGGAGGTCCAGCGCGAACTCGGGCTCGCGTCCCCGCAACTCCGCCGCCAGTCGCGCGACGGCCGCGCCCACGACGTCGTGCGCCCAGCCGCACGCGTACACGCTCGGCCCGCATTCGGGCACGTCGGCGGCGGGGAACCCGGGCGCCACGTTGACGGCGAGCACAGGCCCCCGCTCGAATTGCCTCGCCAGCGTTGCGAGCTCCTGCATCGGCGGCGCGAGCGTCGACTGCGACGTGAGCGGAATCAGGAAGTCGAGCGCCTCGAACGCCGTGGCTGGCCGGGGCTTGCCGAGCAAGTCGTGCAGGCAGCGCGCCGCGCGAGCGCCGCACTCGGCCATGTCGACGTGCGGATAGGTCTTGTAGCCGACGAGTGCCGATGCCTGCTGTGTCATCAGCGTCGAGACGTTCGCGTGATAGTCGAGGCTCGCGACGATGGGCACGTCGGGCCCGACGACGGCGCGCACGCGTCGGAGCACTTCACCGTCGGCATCGTCGACGTGTTCCGCGACCATCGCACCGTGCAGGTCGAGGTAAACCGCGTCGAGCGCGGGCGTCGCCTGCAGGTCCTCGAGCAGCAGCGCGGTGACGTGCTCGAATGCGTCGCGCGTCACGCGACCCGAAGGCTGTGCCGAGCACCAGGTGAGCGGCACGAGTTCGTGGCGCAGTCCCCGCGCCTCGGCGATGAATCCGGCGGCGGGAAGGTTGATGCCGGCGACCGCGTCGATCAGTGCCGGCCCCCGCGTGAGTCCCGGCCACGCATCGGGCGCCACGAAATGCGCGAGCGTCGCGAGGTGTGGCGAGAACGTGTTGGTCTCGTGCTGGAACCCGCCGACTGCGATGCGCGCCACAGTGTGCCCCCATGCGTCGCCCGGCATGTTACCGCGCAGTTCGTGAACGAACATGCGCCGCGGCGTTAGTCGACCTGGAGCGACGTGATTGCTGCGTGCGATGCGGCCGTGCACGAATCGGCCGCATCGGTGACGCAGGTGGCGCCGCGTCAACCAGGGACCAAGAACACGCTCAGGGAAGTCCGACCGTCGGCCAGCGTCCCGCAACGCATTGTGTGGTTCGTCAGGAAGTAAGGCGTCACGTCCGCCCAACCCACCGTGTAGTCTGCAACCGTCGAGAACGAGGCCCACAAGTTCTGGGACGAGATCGCAACGACCAGTCCGCGCTGCGCGAAGGTGGTGCAGATCTTCAGGGAATACAACGACCTCATGAGGAAGGCCGACCTCCCTATCGCTACGCCTGAGTACACCGTCGCGTAATCAGCCCGCGGCTGGCTCCGGCTCGTCCTGTTCGGCGACCAGCCGATAACCCAGGCCGGGCTCGGTGAGCAGGTAACGCGGTCGCGCGGGGTCCGGCTCGAGTTTCTGTCGCAACGCCTTGACGTACGCGCGGAGCCCACGCGTGTCGTCCATGCGGTCGGGTCCCCAGACCTCGCCGATCAGCTGGTCGCGGGTCACGACCAGCCCGTGCGCGCGGGCGAGGCAGGCCAGCAGCCGGTACTCGAGCGGCGTGAAATGCACCGCGTCGCCGTTCGAGCCGCGAGCCTCGCGCGTCGCGAGGTCGATCGCAATCGAACCGATGCGAAACGAGGGCGAGTGTTCGGGCGAACGCACGTTGCGACGCAGGGCCGCGCGCACCCTTGCGAGCAGTTCGCCGGAGTCGAACGGCTTGGTCACATAGTCGTCGGCGCCGCCGTCGAGGGCCTGGATCTTCTCGGCCTCGAGCGTGCGCGCCGACAGCACCAGGATCGGCACGGACGAAAACTGCCGCATGTCGCGGATCACGGCCTGCCCATCGCGGTCCGGCAGCCCGAGGTCCACCAGCACGACGTCGGGTTGGTGGCTGCGTGACTCGACGAGCGCGCGGGCGGCCGAGTCGGCCTCGACGACCCGATATCCTTCGGCCTCGAGCAGCGCGCGAAGCACCCTGCGGATGTCCGCATCGTCCTCGACGACCAGGATCCTGAACATCGCCTCCGTCATGTCGACGGCGCCTTCGTCGGCAGCGTCAGCTCGAAACGCGCGCCGCCGCCCGGCCGGTTCATGGCCCGGGCGCGTCCGCCATGGGCCTCGGCGATGGCGCGACAGATTGCAAGCCCCAGCCCCACGCCCGGCACGTCGCTCTCGCTGCGCCCGCGCTGGAACTTGGCGAACAGGAGCTCCGGATCCCCTGCGGGCAGTCCCGGACCGTCGTCCTCCACGACCAGGCGCAACGCGTCGTCATCCACTTCCGCCAGGATGCGGACGCGGGTGCCAGGAGGTGTGTGCTTCGCCGTGTTTTCCAGCAGGTTGACGATCGCCTGCGTGATGAGCCCAGCGTCGACATGCACGGCAGGCAGTTCGGCCGGTAGCCGGACGTCGACGTCGTGGCCGCCCAGTCGCACCTCGGCCTTGTTCAACGCGGCCCCGACGAGTTCGTCGACTGACTCCCAGTCCCGGCGCAGCGGCACGCGGCCGGATTCGAAGCGCAGCAGGTCGAGCACGTTCGAGACGAGGTCTGACATGTCGCGCGCCTTGGCCGCGATCGAGCCCGCGAGCGCCACGCGCGCCTCAGGGTCGAGCGCAAGCTCCCTGTCGGCCAACGCGCTGCTGGCGCCCGAGATCACGGCCAGCGGCGTGCGCAGGTCGTGGGAGATCGACGCGAGCAGCGTGTTGCGCAGCGACTCGGTCTCGACCGCGATGCGCGCGGACTCGGCCTGCGCCGCCAGCTGCGCCCGTTCGAGCGCGAGCGCAACCTGCCCCGCGAACGTCTCGAGCAGGTGCCGTTGCTCCGGCAGGAGTATACGGCGCCGGTTCGTGGGCAATACCGCGAGCACACCGAGGTTGCCCTGGGCGCCCTCGAGCGGCAGGTAAATGGCCGGCGCGCCCGGCAATGCGTCCGTGCCGAGCCCCGCCGGCCGCCGATGGTCGTACACCCACTGGGCGATGGACCGGTCGGGTGCCGCGTACGTGGCCTGGTCCTCCGTGGCATGGGCCACCTGCACGCTTCCGGTGTCGTCCGGCAACAGGATCGCGACGCGGCTCGCGAAACTTTCGGCGATGTGCCTGACGGCGATCCGGACCATGTTGTCGGTGCCGCGCGTGCCGGCGAGTTCGCGGCTCATGCCGTACAGCAGCGCCGTGCGCCGTTCGCGGGCACCGGCGACCCGGGTCTGCATGCGCACGTTCGCCATCAGCGTCGCGATCGTGAGCGCCACGACCAGCATCACGACGAACGTCACGACGTACTGCGCGTCCGAAACCGCGAACGTCAGCCGCGGCTCGATGAAGAAAAAGTTGAAGCACGCGATATTGAGCACGGCGGTGAGCACGGCCGGTGCGCGCCCGTAGCGCAGCCCGGCGATGGCGGCGCCGAGCAGGTAGACCATGACGAGGTTCG